>JANQSQ010000309.1 GCA_028283985.1 Rhodothermales bacterium
CCGGTACGCGTGTGGAACTCGCGCAGGCGCGGGCCCAGTATGCCACCGCCGTAAGCAGCCGGGTGCAGGCGCAGTACAATTTCCTGTTCCAGAGCAAACTGGTCGACTTCTTTGTGGGCCGTCTGGACCTTTCGACGCCGTTGTTCGACTGATTTCGCACCAGGGCGCCCGGCAAACGCACTTTTTCAAACACCTTCCACTGTTCAGAGACATGTCGAAAAAATCCAGCGCTACGAAACGCCTGCTGTGGATACTGGGCGGATTGCTGATCCTGCTTGTGGCGTTCGCCGTCGTGGGGCGCGTCACGGGGATGTTCGGTTCGGGAAATTCCGGGACGTTCGTCGAAACGGACGAGGCCGAAACCCGCAGCATTACGCAGATCGTCACGGCCTCCGGCAGAGTGCAGCCCGAGGTGGAAGTGATCATCAGTCCGGATGTCTCCGGCGAGATCATCGAACTTCCCATCAAGGAGGGCGACACCGTGCAACGGGGCATGCTCCTTGCCCGGATAAAGCCCGACTTCTACGCCACGCAGGTCGAGCAGGCGCGGGCAGGCGTGTTGCAGGCAAAAGCCTCCATGGCCCAACGCGAAGCCGATCTGCTGGAAGCCGAATCGGACCGCACGCGCCAACGGGATTTGTTTGAACGCGCCGCAATCGCCAGGAGCATCCTCGAACAGGCGGAAACACGGTACGATGTGGCCGAAGCCGGGCTGGAGGGCGCTAAATATGCGGTCGAAAGCGCGGAAGCGCGCCTGCGAGAAGCCGAAGAGCAGGTTCGCAAAACGGCCATCTACAGTCCCATGTCGGGCACGATCAGTACGCTCCTGGTGGAACTCGGCGAACGCGTCGTCGGGACCAGCCAGATGGCCGGTACCGTAATGATGCGGGTGGCCCGCCTCGATCACATGGAGGTCGAAGTCGAGGTGAACGAGAACGAGATCGTCAATGTGGCGCTGGGCGACACCGCGTCCATTGAAGTCGATGCATACCCCAACCGCAATTTTCGGGGCGTCGTAACCGAAATCGCCAACTCCGCGCGCACGACCGCAGCCGGAACGCAGGAGCAGGTCACCGAATTCCCGGTCAAGGTGCGCATCCTGGACGCCCACAACATCCAGGCAGGGTATTCCGGCGAACAGCGTGTGATTGCACAGGACGAAGTGCCTGCTCCCGTCAGCGATGCGCCGCTCTTCCGGCCCGGCATGAGCGCTACCGTCGATGTCTTTACGGAAACGGTCGTCGATGTGGTCGCCGTGCCGATACAAGCTGTGACCGTGCGCGATTTATCCGGCATATCCCTGGAGGACGCCAACGGGGATGAAGAAACGGAGGAAGAAAATGCAGAGGAGGTCGCTTCGGATTCTTCCCGGATCGGCCCAGCGAAGGAAGAATTAAGCAGGGTGGTGTTCGTCGTAGTGGACGGCATAGCCCGGATCGTCGAAGTAGAAACAGGCATATCCGACGACACGCACATCGAGGTGGCCACGGGACTCGCGGTCGGCGACCAGGTCGTTACGGGTCCGTACAGCGCTGTCAGCCGCACGCTGAACCACAGGGATCAGATACGTATCCGGGAGGACGATACGCCCGATTTCTCCAGAGCCGGTTCGTAGCCTTGCTTCCGGCCCTACCAGGACGCTCCCACCGGCGCATACATAGAGAAAACCAGCCCCATGGAAGAAAAACGACCGCTCATAGCGCTGCGCGACATCACCCGGATTTATTACATGGGCGAGCATGAAGTGCATGCCCTTGCCGGCATATCGCTGGATGTATTCGAGAACGAATTCGTGGCGATCATGGGCGCTTCCGGGTCAGGAAAATCCACGTTGATGAACATCGTAGGGTGTCTGGATTCGCCGACGGGCGGCGCCTACTATCTCAATGGGCAGCGCGTCAGCGAGATGAGCGATAACGAACTGGCCAATGTGCGCAATCGCGAAATAGGGTTCGTGTTCCAGACATTCAACCTGCTTGCCCGGGCCGATTGCCTGTACAACGTGGAATTGCCGCTGATATACAGTGGCGCCCGGCGCAGGGAACGGCGCCAGATGGCGGAGCATGCGCTGGACAGCGTGGGACTGGCCGACCGTGTGGACCACAAACCGAATGAACTGTCCGGGGGGCAGCGGCAGCGTGTCGCCGTGGCGAGAGCCTTGGTCAACAGACCCTCGATCATTCTGGCCGACGAGCCGACAGGCAACCTCGACACTAAAACGGGCAGGGAAATCATGTACCTGTTCGAGCAGCTCTATCGGAAGGGAAACACCCTGCTCGTCGTTACGCACGAAAACGACGTGGCGCAACATGCGCGCCGGATTGTCCGTCTGGTCGATGGAGAAGTGGATAGCGACGTGCAAGTGGACAACCCCGTACTCGCTTCCGTTTCCATTGCCGATCAGGCAGCCGCCTGACCTGCTATTTCTTTCGCCAGGATCCGGCAAAGAATGTATTTCCGCTGCCGGACAGGCAGCCCCTGCGCGCGGCGTTCCGGACCGCCTTTTCCCTTTACCTTTCCCTGCAAACTGTCGGAGCGAACGCCTCTCGCCAGGTTTCGGGCAGTCCCGGCGTAATCGACTTACGAACTGCCGCGCCGTCGAGGGCCGAACGTACAGCGGTACTCATCCTCCACGCGCTTGAAGCGTATCGGCAAATCCGTCGGGGGCGTCAATACGGCCTGAAACGGCACAGTCAGAGCAGCGGCCGTCAGACAATCTTCTGCGGGTATTTCCACAAGGTACTCGGCGACAATTGCCGAATCCATCCGGTCAAGGGATAGAAACGTGACAGCGTAGCCGCTGGTGATTTGCGGCAGGGCTACGAGAAGAACCATCGCCTGAGAGAAATCCACGGACAGAAAAGGCGCCACGGGGCGCAGCGAATCCTGCCAGGCCGCCCAGGTTTCCTGATCCCGAATAACGATTTCCAGGGTGTCTGTGAGGGACCCGTACTGGCCGTAGCCGATGGCCGCAAAATGCAACGGCTCCGGAATCGGCTCTTCCACCGAAACCGATTCAGAAGTGCAACCACCGAGCAGAAAACCCGAAATCAGCGGTAGCAGAAGCAGAGAAATACAAATGCGCCTTGCAGCGCATGGCGACTTCATTATTCGTAGCGAAGCGAATCGATGGGATTCAGCCGGGCCGCCTTGAGAGCCGGGTAACCGCCGAACACAAGAGCCACGCAGGCTACGATGGCTACGGTCACGCCGGCCCAGACCCAGGGAATCGTGGCGGAGATGTTAAAATACAGCGCCGTGCCGTTACCGGCCAGCACGCCGAGAAGAAAACCGGCGCCTCCCCCGATCTGGCACAGGAAAATGGCCTCCAGAATGAATTGCCGCATAATGTCTCTCCTGCGGGCGCCGAGCGCTTTGCGGATACCGATCTCGCGCGTTCGTTCCGTAACCGAAACGAGCATGATATTCATGATGCCGATGCCGGCAGCAAGAAGAGAAATAAGCCCGATGGCGGCGCCGGCCTGGGTAAGCACCAGGGTAAACTGATCGAAAATGGCCCGCATGGAGTCGTTCGTTTCGACGACGAAATCGTTGTCTTCGCCGGGGGGCACCTTGCGAATGGTCCGCAGGCGGCCGATCACCTCTTCCATGCCGGCGGTGATGAACTGCGGGCCCGGCGTGCGCACACTGGTCGAGGCGATATTACGATGGGCGCCGCCGTATCTGAGAAAGAGCGTCTGCATCGGTGCGAACACCCGATTGTCCATGTTGAACCCCAGGAAATTGCCCTTGGGCTCCAGCACGCCGATCACCTGATAGCGTGCGCCGCCGAATTCGACCACCTTGGCAAGAGGGTTTTCGCTTGCGAACAATTCTTCGGCCACACTCGCCCCGAGAATCACCACCTTCCTGCCGTACTGGATATCTTCGGGCGTAAAGTTGCGCCCGTATTCGATCGTATAGCTGAAGTTGCCTGCAAAATTCTCGTCGGTGCCCAGAATGGCTACATCGGGTTCCGTTTCACGGGCGGCGTAACGGACGGCGTCCATGTCGAAATCCTCAATGACGCTGACCACCAGATATTCATCCAGCGACCGCTTGAGCCGGTCGATCTGTTCCATCGTAATTCTCGGGCGATACCGGAAGTCCCGCTCGCCGACCATAAAACTTTCGTAGCGGGAGATCGTGAAGGTGGATGTCCCGAGGAAAGACATCTTTTCCTCGAAATACACGTCGATCACTTTCACCGCCGTAATCGATACAATGATGGCGAATACGCCGATCACCATGCCGAGCAAGGTCAGCATGGTGCGCATCTTGTTGGTGCGCAAGGAGGTCCAAGCAGAGGCTATGATGTCCCGCAGTTCCATGAACAGGGCGTGGATCGTTCGGATTATTCGTAGCGGAGCGATTCGATGGGATCCGATTTGGCGCCGGCCCAGGCCGGAGCCAATCCAAAAATGAGTCCTACGAGCGTACAGATCACGAAAGCGAGAAAAATCGTTCCAATCGGCAGCAGGGTCGGCAGCGACAGGGCAAGACTGATAATCTGGGCGCACAGGGTGGCGAATGCGACGCCGATAAGCCCTCCGACGAGACAGATGGCGACCGCCTCGATCAGGAACTGGATCAGGATCGTGCGGCGGCGCGCGCCGACCGCCTTGCGAAGCCCGATTTCCTTCGTACGCTCCTTGACCGAGACGAACATGATATTCATCACGCCGATGCCGCCCACAAGGAGCGCCAGCGCCGTCAGGAAGATGCCGACGCCGTAAATCATGCGCTTGACCGGGGCCAACTGGGCCCGCAGTTCTTCCTGTTCGTTAATCTCGAAATTGTCGTCTTCGCCGGCGTCTACGGAACGCGCCACGCGAACGATGCCGGTTAATTCATCCTTGGCCTGGTCCAGATCGGCCCCCGGGGCAAGCCTTGCCTGCACCGAAATGTCCCTGTAGCGCAAGCCGAAGGCATTGGCAAACGCCTGCAAGGGAATACGCGCCTGCTGGTCTACAGACCCCGGCCCTTCGGCGCCCTGGCCTTTTTTCTCCATCACGCCGATCACCTGAAACTGGTGCCCTGCAATACGGATGGATTTGCCGAGCGGATTCTCCACGGGAAACAATGTTTCCGCTACATTGGCGCCAATCACAGCCACACGGCGCGCCGTCCGGTTGTCCATTTCCGAATAGAACCGCCCCGAAGCAAGTTCCACGACATGCACGCGCTCATACTCGCCCGTGGATGCCTGGATCGACACGGGAGCGATGGAATTTCCGCCGTAGGTGACCGGCCTGGACGTGGACACGACCGGGGCGGCGGCGGCAATAAGCCGGGCGCGCTCCGAAATAACCTCCGCAAGCTCCGGCTGGATCTGCGGCCGATTCATGTATTCCCACCATTTGGTGTTCGGACCGCCTGTCCATGGC
>JANQSQ010000320.1 GCA_028283985.1 Rhodothermales bacterium
TACCCGGGCTCGAAAGCCGGCTGAATTACGCGTACCTGAATGCCGTGGAGACCTTTCTGCCGGAGTACCGGTCGGAGGTGCTGGACGGAACGATCCCGCGCCCCTCGGACCAGCGCCACACCATTTCTCTCTTTGTGCAGGATTATATACCGGGAGATTCCACCTGGAAAGTGCATCTGCGCGGCCTCTTCGGGAGCGGGTTCCCGTACACGCCGCCCGTTCCCGACCGTCAGCTCGGGAGATTCGTGATTCAGGTGCCCGGCGAACGAAATTCGGCCCGGTATCCCCCGTACCGGCGCGTGGATCTCGGTATCACAAAAATTGTGGACGTCGGGGCCGGAATGCGTATGGAGTTGACCGCGGAACTGCTCAATGCGTTCGATATGACGAACACGGTTACGTATACCTGGACGCCCGACAACGCCGGCATCTGGGAGCGGATTCCCACGCGCCTGACTCCCCGCACCTTCAACGTCCGGGCCCGCCTGGAGTGGTGAGGGACATTTCAAAAACTTCTACATCCGGGGCCCGACTCGGTCGCAGACATTTCAAAAACTTCTACAACCTGTCCTGGCTCGGACAAAAACATTTCAAAAACTTCTACATCCGGGACCCGCCTCGGTCACAAACATTTCAAAAACTTCTATGCCCTGCCCGGATCGCCCGCAGGGAACAGACGCTCCCCTTGCCGTTAAAAATGTTGTTCGCGTTCGTAAACGGACGCGGATATCGCGCACCTGATGCGGATGCATATAAGAACCTGACAAGGATATCTTCAGGGAGTTAGTCTTCACATTCGGACGGCAGGCCCACCCTCCTTGCGAAAACAAGCGAGGTCCTTTCTCCGGAAAGGCAGGGACGATCGAAGGAATGCGAGCGATTCCCGCTCATGTAAGGTAGAGGTTCTTCTATCCACCGCTCGGGAGCGCGCCCTTTTCGGGAGCCGCCCCGGCGCCGATTTCGGGCGCTTCGTTGCGCCTGACCGGGCCGGGGCGTTTCTTTATATCAACGACAGGGCGGAAACGGTATATTATGGTACATACCCCCGCCTGTCCCCCGAAGAATCCTTCCGTAAAATCTTCGCCGCTGCCAAGCCAAAGAACTGATTCGGAGCCTGGCGCCTGTTCTATAATAATCCCCTGAAATAAAGCAGCATGTCCGGCGTCATCGGACAAATTCTGGTCCTTTTCGGCTTCGTAGTCTGCGGGCTCGCGGGCTACGCCTATCTTCAGGCCGCGCGCACCGGCAATTCGGAATGGCGGTGGATCGGACGCGCCGCATGGGGCGCCATGACCGCAAGCCTTGTGGCGGCTTCAGTGATCCTGATGGTCCTGCTTCTGACGCACCAGTTCCAGTACTCCTACGTCTATCAGCAAACGTCCCGCGCACTGCCGACCCACTTTCTGGTTTCCTCGTTCTGGGCCGGTCAGGAGGGGTCGTTTCTGCTGTGGATTCTCCTGATGAGCGCCCTCGGGCTGGTCCTGATGCGCACGAAACGCGCATGGGAAGCCCCGGTCATGGCGATCGTAGCGGGGTCGCAGTGGTTCCTGATTTCCATGATCTCGGGGCTGCAACTGGGGCCGCTGCGCATCGGCGCTTCGCCCTTCGCCACGCTCGCCGAGAAATTCCCGGACGCGCCCATGCTGCAAATCCCCGGTTTCATTCCGGCGGACGGGTCCGGGCTCAACGACCTGCTCCAGAATTACTGGATGGTCATTCATCCCCCTACGCTTTTCCTGGGGTTCACCCTGATGGCCGTTCCGTTCGCCTTCGCCGTCGCGGCGCTATGGAAACGCCGGTATACCGAGTGGATTCCGCAGGCGCTGCCGTGGGCGCTGGTCGCCACCGCGGTGCTGGGCGTGGGCATCGCCATGGGCGGCTACTGGGCCTACGAAACCCTCAATTTCGGCGGCTACTGGGCATGGGACCCCGTGGAAAATTCCTCGCTGGTGCCCTGGCTTACGGGGATCGCCGCGGTACACACCATGATTATCCGGAAGCGAAGCGGAAGAGGGCATAAATCCACCTTCCTGTTCTGCATTCTTTCGTACATGCTGGTCATTTACTCGACCTTCCTGACGCGGAGCGGGATACTTGGCGATATATCGGTGCATTCCTTCGTCGATCTGGGGATGATGAACCAGCTCCTGATCTGGATCCTGGCTATGGGCGTCATCGGGTTCGGGCTTTTCGCGTATCGCTACCGGGAGCTCCCTGCGCCCGACCGCGAACCCCACCTGCTCTCGCGTGAATTCATGACGTTTTGCGGGGCGCTGCTGCTGGCCTGTCTGGCGGCGGTCGTCACCGTGGGCACCAGTTCTCCCATTCTCGGGAAACTGTTCCGTGAAGCGCCCTCCACCGTGCCCATCGACTTCTACAACAGGTGGTCGCTCCCGATCTCCATCCTGCTTGTGTTCCTGGCGGGTCTGGGACAATTATTCTGGTGGCACCGAATGGATATCGAGCAGGTGAACCGGGTACTCATCAAGCCGATTGCGGGGGCCATGGCCAGCACGGTCGCGGTGCTGATCTTTACTCCGTTCGTGGCGGAAACCGTCCAGCGGCCCGCTCTTTCGGCAGCGGGCGCGGCGCAGGACGTTACCCAGGCGGGATTCGGGTTCGGCGGCGGTGGCGGATTTCTCGAAGGCCTCCAGAATTTCGGGGCGGTCTACGGAACGGGCATTCTCCTGTTGCTGCTCGTGTTCATGGCGTTCTTCGCCCTGTACGGGAACGGCATGGTGCTCTGGAAGGTCGGCCGGGGCAATCCACGCATGGCGGGCGGCGCCACGGCGCATGTGGGCTTCGCCATTATGGTCCTTGCCATCGTGGCGTCGAGCGGGTTCAGCAAGCCGATCGGGGCCGTACGCGGCGTGCCCATCGAAGACGGCCGTGACAGTTTTGTCCTCGAACGCGGCCAGACGCGCATGATCGGCGGGTACCAGGTGACCTATTCGGGGCGCGAGCGCACGGCGCGCAACCGGCCCGTGTACGTGCTGGATTTCGTCGATCCGAGCGGGCGGGAATTCACGGTCAGGCCCGTCGTGTACAAAAGCGCTCAGGCCCAGTGGATCCAGCACCCCGACCATGAAATGTACCCGGACAAGGACATCTTCGTGGCGGTGTCGCCGAGGGTGATGCAGGAGGACGCCAGGGCATCTGCCGACGATCCGGTCGATCCGGTGGCCCGGCAGGGCGAACTCACGATTTCGCGCGGCGATTCCACCGTGGTGGGCGACGACGAATTCGCCATACGGTTCGTCAATTACCAGACGAATCTTGCCGATCTGCCCGATTCCACGGAGATCGGCGTAGCGGCCCTGCTGGATGTAACCCACCTCGAAACCGGCGAAACCCGCCGTTTGAGTCCGGTCTATCTGATCATGCAGGACCGCACCCAGCAATACATTCAGAATCGCGTAAGCGACTGGGGCCTGACCGTCACGTTTACGGGGATGAACGTGGATACCGGCTCCATCCGCCTCTTTCTGGAAGGCGTTGCCGTAGAGGCCGACGACTGGCTCATCGTGCAGGCCTACGAGAAACCGTTCATCAATTTCCTGTGGTTCGGGTTCCTGCTCCTTACCGGCGGCTTCGGGTTCGCGGCGTACCGGCGCTATGCGGACAACCGCCACAGTGCGCGGCGCGCAGCACGCACATCCGGCGCCGACCCCGCATAATGAGGAATAACGCGGCCACCGCACTTCTCGCAGCCTCCCGAAGGGCGCATCGCGCATGAACGTGACGTGCTGAGCGAAGCGGTTTTGATCAGCGTATCCTTTACAGGTTCTCGATCGCTTCGGAAGCCGCCTGACGCCCCTCGGGAGTCAGCGCCAGCATATCGTCACCGACCTGCCGCACCAGTCCGTTCGATTGTGCCCTGCGGACGACCCGCCGCGCAAAATCCCGTTCCCAGGAGAGGTGTTCCTCGAGGTGGCCGATACGATGTTCTATGTCCGCCTCGGGCAGTCCTTCGTGGTTGAACAGGTGGATGGCGAGCATTTTTTCGGCAAACTCCCACTTCTGCCGGATGCGCCGCTGCCGGCCTGCAAGGATGCCGTACCGGGGGGCGCCCAGCCAGACGGCCAGGAACACGAGGCCCGATACGGTGGCCATCGCCCCGGCAATGGATACGTCGAAAAGGCGGGCCATCTGAAACCCGCCCACGGCGGACGCCGCCCCAATGGCCACGCTCAGGAGGATCATGTCGCGGAGCCGGTCGGTGAGCAGGTAGGCCGCCGCGGACGGCGCCACCATCATGGCCACGACCAGGATCGACCCCACGGCGTCGAACGCCGCCACCGCCGTGATGGACACGAACGTCATCAGGCCGTAATGAATAAGCACCGGCCCGAAACCCAGCGCGGCCGCCAGCCCGGCGTCGAACGTGGCGATCTTCAGTTCCTTGTAGAAGAGCGCGATGAAAGCGACATTCGCCAGCCCGACGCCGCTCATGACATACAGGGCGCGCGGTCCGATATCCCTGCCCCCGACGATCAGCCGGTCGAAGGGTGCAAAAGCCGGCTCGCCCAGCAGCACCGCATCGGTGTCGAGGTGTACGTCCCCGGCATAGCGGGCAATAAGAATGATGCCGATGCTGAACAGCACGGGAAATGTCAGCCCGATGGCGGCGTCTTCCCGGACCAGCCGCGTGGACATGAGAAGTTCGACCAGCATTACGGTGAGCACGCCTGTGCCTGCCGCGGCCAGAATCAGCAGGGGGGAGTTGAGGTTGTGGGTCAGAAAGAAGGCAATTACGATGCCCGGCAGGATCGCATGGCTGATGGCGTCGCTCATCATGGCCATCTTGCGCAGCACGAGAAACGTGCCCGGCAGCGCGCACGCCGCGGCCACCACCACCGCGAGGAGTTGGATTTCTATCTCGCCCTGGGTCATGTCCGCTCCTCTTTCAGGGATTCCACGTTGTGCAGGCCTGTGTCGGTGAGTGCCCACCCGTTCCTGGCGCGACGGACTAGGCCGTCCTTTTCAAGACGCCCAAGCAGGCGTTCCACAGGGACGTCGCTCGTACGCATGGCCTGCACGGCCCCCTTCGGGTGGGGGCGCCGCGGATCGTTGTGCTGCATACCGAGGGCATACAGGTCCAGCAGGACGGTTTCCAACTGGAAGCGCCCCGTGTTCCGGCGGGCCCGAAGACGCCGCCCCACGATGCCGCGATTGGGCGCGAACAACAGCGACAGGAACATGATGACGCCCATGCAGAGCACGATCAGCGGGCCGGTGGGCAGGCCGGTCTCCGCGCTGCTGAGCACCGCGCCGGTTACGCCGGCCGCCGCGCCGAACCCGGCGGACAGCAACACCATCTTCCACAGCGTATCCGTCCATTGCCGCCCGGCTGCCGCAGGCGCCACGAGCATGGCGCTCATCAGCACCACGCCCACGGTCTGCAACCCGATCACGATCGCCACGACGAGCAGCGCCGTCAGAAAAAGATCCACGCGGCGCATGGGCAGGCCCATCGTGCGCCCGAACTCCGGGTCGAAGGCCAGCAGTTTCAGTTCTTTCCAGAAGAGCACCATCAGGAGAAGCGCCCCGCCTCCCGGAATGGCCATCGTGATGACATCGCGCCGGACGAGGGAGGAGGCCTGTCCGAACAAAAACGTGTCGAGGCCGGCCTGTGCGGCGCCGGCTCGCTGCCGGATATAGGTCAGCAGCACCAGACCCACGCCAAAGAACACGGACAGGGTCAGGGCGAGCATGCTGTCGTACTTGATCCGGGTGGTCCCGGTGACGGACATGATCCAGAGCGTCGAAAGCCAACCCGCAAGCGCCGCGCCGATCATCAGCGCAAGGGGCGCCTTGCTGCCCGTCAGCAGAAACGCGATCGCGATGCCGGGCAGGGCCGCGTGGGAAATGGCGTCGCCCAGCAGACTTTGCCCGCGCAATACGGCGTAACTCCCCAGTCCGCCGCTTACGATACCGAGTACGGCGGAGCCCAGCGCCACCATCCGCAGCGTATAGTCGCTGAACAGTTGCTCCATCGGCGTTTCCCGGGGAATGTTTCGGGCAGTGTCTGCGGGCAGGGTTTACGGGGCAATAACGTCCGCGGGGCCGGCGGCGTTTGAGGGGCCGCTTCCTCCAGCGGCACTCAAGGGGCCGCTCCCCCCCGCGGCGTCCGCACTCCGCAGAAAGGCGATGCGTCCGCCGTACGCAAGGCGCAGGTTGTCCGGCGTAAACGCTTCGTCCACCGGACCGGAAGCGATCCGGCGCACATTCAGCAGCATCACGTGATCGAAGTACTCCGTGACGGTTTGCAGATCGTGGTGTACGACCAGGAGCGTGCGCCCCCTTTCCCGCAGGTCGCGCAGCAGGTCGATAATGGCGCGTTCGGTGACGGCGTCGACCCCCTGCAACGGTTCGTCCATAAGGTAGACCTGGGCGTCCTGGACCAGTGCGCGCGCCAGAAAAACGCGCTGCTGCTGCCCGCCGGACAGTTGCCGGATCTGCCGGGAGGCGAAATCTTCCATCCCCACCCTTCTCAGGGCTTCCCGGGCGCGTTCGCGCTCGCGTCTGCCCGGTCTCCGGATCCATCCCAGTTCTCCGTACCGCCCCATCATCACTACGTCGAGCACGCTGGTCGGGAAATCCCAATCCACGCTGCCCCGCTGCGGCACATAGGCGATCTGCTGCCGGCAGGCCTCGTACGGGGACCCGAAGAAGCGGATGCGCCCTGCCGATATC
>JANQSQ010000276.1 GCA_028283985.1 Rhodothermales bacterium
TGCGGGGAGGCATACGGCGACGTTCGATGCGGCCGGCCTTCCCGGCGGCGTATACTTCTACCGGCTGGAGACGCCGGAAAGGATCGTATCGAAGGTGGCCACCCTGGTGAAATAAGGGCGGCGGTAGCCGACGTACATACCACGTTGGGCAGCGGCCGACTACGAAGCCCTTTGGCGACTTTTGTAGATAATCCCCTTATTTTACCGGCCCATGCCGACCACCGAAATCCATTCGCCTGCCGGATCATGCTTCTCCGCCGCACCTGCTTCTTGTTGCCGGGTCTTCTGGTAATCTTACTGCCCGCCTTGCGCCCCGCCTTCGCGCAGGAGGCTGCGGATGCGGACCGCGAGTATGTCCTTGAAACCAACATCCTCGGATACTGGGGCGTGGGCGGCGATATCGACGGCGCGCGCAACCCGGTGCTGCGGGCGGAGAAAGGCGAAACGGTGCGTATCGTCATCGTGAACATCGAGCCGCTCGTTCACGATCTGGCCCTCGAAACATTGCAAATTAAAACGAAGGAAATCCTGGACGTCGGCGAGCAGACCGACCTCACGTTTACCGCCGTGGAAGACGATATCTACTACTGCACGATTCCGGGGCACCGGGCCGCCGGCATGGAAGGCCGGTTTGAGATTATACGAGAAGCAGGGGTTGCGGCCGGGGCCGCGCCGGATGCGAACGGGAATAGCGGGGGTACAACGCGTGTGCCTTCCCTGAGCGAGTTGCCCCCTCCGGAAAATATTCCTCTGCCTGCGCTGGAACTGCCGCCCGACACGGCTTTGCAGACAACCGGCAGCCCCGCAAGCACGGAGTTGACGGGGCTTCTGAATCACCGCAACGAGCACATCCGGGCAAGGGCCGTGCAATTGCTTGCGGAGGACGGGAATGCCCCGGAGCATGTCCTGAACGCCTTTGCGCGCATAGCCCGGGAGGACACCTCTGCGCTGGTGAGAACGTACCTCGCGGAAACGTTGCGGCGAATCGCGCCGGAGCGCCGCTGGGATGTACTGGAAGGACTGCACAGCCATGCAGAAGACGCTGCAAACTATGCGCTGGCGATACTGGTCTGGTACGCCACCGAGTCTGCCGTGCCGGCGGATATGGATCGGGCGCTGGCGCTGGCGCTGGTTTCGGAATGGCCAAATGTATTATCCTTTACGGTACAGCGCATAGCGGCGGAAGGATCGCAGGAAGCGCTTCGTATCCTTTCCGGGCGTCTGCCCGAAGCGAACGCCGAAGCACGAAAAACCATCCTGAACGGCATCAACCGGATCGTCAAACCCGACTGACTCATGGCCAAAACAATGTATGCGACGTTATGTGCAGGTCTCCTGCTCTGTACGGCAGGCGCTGCATCGGGACAATCCGCCTTCGACAAAACGCACCTCACCGATGTGTTTTATGCGGAAGGAGGCGCCATCGGAGACCTGAACGGGGACGGCGCGGCGGACCTTGTGGCGGGTCCGTACTGGTACGCCGGGCCCTCGTTCGAGGCGCGTCATGCGCTCTATGAACCCAATCCGTTCAGCATAGTGGGCTTCTCGTATTCGGACAATTTCATCGTCGAGGTGCACGATTTCAACGACGACGGGCGGAACGACATTCTCGTGATCGGATTCCCGGGACAAGAGGCGTTCTGGTACGAAAACCCCGGAGAGCCGGATACAGAAGGCGCCGGGTACTGGACGCAGCATCTCGCCCTCCCCAGGGTGG
>JANQSQ010000368.1 GCA_028283985.1 Rhodothermales bacterium
AACCCGCAGTACGCGTACGCCTGGACGGCCATCGGCGACACGCAGGATACGTCGCTTCTGAGCGATGTGGAGATTGCCTCTCCGACGTTCTATGTGCCCAATGAAGTGGACGAGACGACGACGTACGAATACCGGCTTACGGTTTCAGCAGAGAATGCGGAAGATGCGATGGCGGAGGTGGCCGTGACAGTGCTCGACCGCATCCGGACGCCTGAGCCCGAACCTGTTTCGCCTCCCGAGGAGCCTTCTCCCCCCGTAGCGTCTTCCTCGGCGCGGGAGCCTTCCGATCCGTCGGCGCTTGGCGTAACGGTAAGCGCTTCGTCCTTGCGTTTCGGGGTGCAGTCGGCCGATACGGAGGTATCGCTCGATCCGATGACGGACGGCATATCGACGCGCGTATCGGGTCCGTACCACGGGGGCCGCATGACGCTTTCGCCGGACGGCGGCGAATCCCTCGACGAGAACGGGGAGATGGACCTCTCCATCGAGCTGGTCTCTCCGGTCGTGCTCCGGCGCGAAGAGGGCATGGACGCCGCTTCGCTTGTGCTTACGCCCCTCTGGTCGTATGCGGAGTCGTGCGAGCAGCTCTCTTCTCAGGAGATAGGGGGCCTGTATACGGAGGCGACGCTATCGGAGGACGATTGCCGTCTGCTTCGTTTCGGAGGGGAACTGGACCTTACGGGCGCGCCTTCGGGGGAGTATACCGGAAGTATGGACCTCATTCTTCGTTCGGGCGAGCGCGAGGAGACGTTCCCGGTGGAGGCGTCGGTGACGGTCGTTCCTGCGCAGCGCGTGATCACGATAGGTCCGGGCGGCGCGCGTTTCAGCGCGTCGAGGGAGGTTCCTGCGGGATTGACCGAGGAGCAGAACCTGAGCATCTATCCCGACATGGCGTTTTTGACGGAGGAGAAGCCTCACGGGGTGTTCGAGTTGTCGAACCCGTCGCTTATTCCTTTGGAGGTATCCGTGTCGGCTCGTTTCGGATATACGGAGGCGACGGAGCAGGACCGGGAGATCGTGGTCGAGGATGCATCGGCGTCTCGTCTTGGCGATTTGTCCGAGGTGGTGGGCATACGTCCGGGCGTGCTGGTGCTGACGCCCGGCGAGAAGGGCATTATTCGTTACGGGTTGAAGGAGGGAGCGCATGCGGCGATGGCGGAGAAGGGCTACGCGGCGTTCT
>JANQSQ010000377.1 GCA_028283985.1 Rhodothermales bacterium
CCCGGAGCGGCGCTTCCTCGACCTTGATGCGAATGGTTTGCCCCGCCGCCGGGAACGAAAAAAACAGAGAGAGAAATATGACCGATAGCCAGCGCACGCCCCAAGATACCGATTTGCCCTCGGACACGCCGTTTTCAACAGAATAACGCAGCATTTCCCAGACCCGAGCGAAGAGGCAGTGCAAGAGATGCGTGTACCTATACCCCTCCCGGATAACAGAGTTGCAGGCGCACTCGGCGACGGCGCCACTCCGGAATCGGTGCAAGCCTGTCCGACAGGCGTATGCGACGACGCCTCCTCGCGTAGCGAAGGAAACCCTGATTGCGCGTCAGCGCAAAGATGCGAGGCGGTATCCGTCGGATTCGGATTTGTCCGGTGCGACGGCGGCGCCTATCGCCAGCGCTACGATGTCCAGCGTTCCGGCAAGCGATTCCTCCTGCGCAAACCGGCCGGTCACCCGCTCGTCGAGCAACGTCTCGTCCGCCGAAATCCCGACCCCGTAGTGCGCGGAAAGCACGGGAAGGATGTCGCGCACCGGCGTGGCGTGGAATACGAACAGGCCAGTCCATGCGAGGTGTTCGTGGACCGGTATTGATACGGGCCGGGAAGGAACGCCAGCGGATGTCATACGGCTCATCTGACCGGGAGCAAGCAGAACTGCCTTGTCCGGAGCCCGCCGACCGCTCAAACGCAAACTTCCCTCGACCAGAACGACTTCCGTGCCCTCCCCGGCGGTGCGTGCGCCGAAGGACGTACCGAGGACCGTCACCTGCGCGTCCGGCGTAACGAGCAGGAATCGCTCGGAGCGCGGGACAATATCAAAAAAGGCGCGTCCCTCGAATTCGACGCGCCGCTGCCCGTCTTCGACCATCGCATCGGTCGCATAGGTCAGACGCGAATCACCCAGCAGGCGTACGCTGGAGCCGTCTGGCAACTCGACCGTTCGCACTTCGGCGACGGCAGTCCGGACCGTCACCGTATCCGGGGAAACCGGCAACAGGAAAAATACAAGCGTTGCGATCACGGCTGCGGCAGCTGCGCCGATTCCTGCCTGCAAAACGCGGCGTCTGGAAGAAGGCGCTTGCGCCGGAACGCGCCGAGAGGGCCTCGCGGGGATGCGATCCCTGCGGACAGGTCGAATAGCGCGGGAAGAAGATACGCGGGGCGAAGCAGACGCTTCCCCAACGGATGCCTCCGTAAACCATGCCGTCCAGTGCGCCTCGAAATCCTGCATGTCGTTGCGAATGTCGCTCGCTAAAGCCGCGATCCCGGGACTGTCTGCAAGAATTTGCCGAAATGCAGGGGCAACCTCTTCGACGCGTATTCTTTCGGAATCGGTCAGCGCAGCCGCTCGCCCGCTCTCGTGCAGCACGAACAAAACAAACTGTTCCGGATCCGCCGGGGCTTCGCCCATCTCGCGAACCAGCAAAGCGCGTACGGCACACCACTTCCGGAGGAGCGCAACGGCAGCAGGATCGGAAGCCAGAATATCCTGCAATTCCATGGCCCGCTCCGGGGTCAGGTCGCGATACAGGGCGATCGCATCAATATGTTCAAACGGCGCAGGCACGAAAACATCCGGGCATAGAGCGGTGCGTTGACATTATGTTAAGCCGCTGTGGAGACCGAAAAAGTAACGCCTCGTCTAAAAGAAAAAGGCATACGGCGAATTATGCGCCGCCGGATTCTCCGAGTGTTTTGCGCAGCTTGCGGAGCGCTCGTTTCACCTGCATCTTCACGGCGGCTTCCGTCATGTCGAGCGACCGCGCGATTTCCGCATACCGGTAGCCGTATTCGCGCATTTCCAGAATCGCGCGGGCCTTCTCGCTCAGGAGATCGAGCGCCCGCTCGGCGTCGATGCGAACATCCGCCCCCGGAACCGCTTCACTCCATCTCGATAATGCATCCGGGCCGGCAAGGTATTCCCGGGGACCATAACGCCCCCGGTAGTAGTCCTGGGTTTCGAACACGGCAGCTTTCATGACAAAAGCCTGTAAACGGGTCGGGTCATGCAGATCCGGCAGACCCCGGTGGAGGCGCAGGAGCGTGTTCTGCACCAGATCGTCCACTTCGGCCCGCTGCCCGATCCGCGATACGAACCAGGCGCGAAGCATGGGATCGAGCCGCCTGACGATCGCCTCGAACGCCGCTTCGTCGCCTTCCTGCGCTTGCCGAACGAGTGCGGCGTCTATGAGACGATTCCCGGACAAATCGAAAAATCCTGAAAGACGAGCGTGGAATGGCGAGGGAGAACAGTTGACAAAAGATAAGAACGAATTCGGGAGCGATCAGGCCGGCTCCCTCCAACGACTACGAAGCCCTTTGGCAACTTTTGTATATAGTCCCCAAAGGTTATATCCAGACGAACGGAGTGTCTAATCATACCGCCCCCCTGAAATTCCTGGTCGACCAACGGGAGCATCCTCCGATCTATCCCGTATATTTCGCATAGCGGCCGGTCGATACCGACACATAAATTCTCAACCCTGTTGCAGCAAGCGATTATGAGCCTGTCCGAAACCATCACGTCCGCTATCGTAGCAATGGCTTCCCTGTCGCTGCCCGTTATCCTGGGCTTTTTGCTGTACAGCACATTGCATATCCGCAAGGATCTGAACAAGGACATTCAAGACCTCCGCAAGGACCTGAACCGGGACATGCAAAACCTCCGCAAGGACCTGCATCAGGATATCAGCCCAATCAACTCCCGGTTAGGCCGGATCGAAGGGCGGCTTTTCGGCGCGGACAGCCCCACTCCGGGGTAATTCTCCTACTCCCCAAACGCCGAGACATACACGGCGATATCCGTCGCGCTCATACCCAGTTGCCGTGCAACTTCTCGCCAATTTTTCAGAACTGCTGACACCTCGGAAATGATCGTGTCCGCCTGATCGCTTTTCAATGCAAAGTACGGCGCGGCCCTACGCGCCTGATCCAAATCGGCTTCCGGACCTTCCTCGGAAATCCAGGTAGTCAGTTCTCGCGCTTTTTCCTCGATCGGGACCGGATTGAGATCATAAGCTGGCGCCAGGCGCCAGGCGCCGTCCCGGTCGTACAGGAACCCGTGGTTGCGCAAATGATCGTCGAGATTGCCTGCCAAAATATTGAATACTATCCGCCGCCACAGTTCATGCAGGTCTTCGGTTGGGGCACTGGACCAGATGCGAATAGACTCGGCGATGTCGGTGTATGCAGCTACATCGCCGTCATGAAGCCCCAACAGGCTCATCGCCGACAAAAACGGAATGCGGCGGCGGCCGCGTCGATCAAACCTTTTTATGAGTGCAATCGGTCGGCCGGCGACATCTTCCAGGCGGGCTTCAGCAGCCCTCAATCCGGCTTTGCGGGCCAGCGTCATGGCCAGTACTTCCCCATGCGGGATGCTGCGTACGTCGTCGGGCTTGGGAAACTTTGCGATGGACAACGAGCCGTCCTTGTCCTCTACCACCGATTTGGGGCGCGCGCCGCCGAGAGGAGATCCCTCGTACAACAATAATCTCAAGTCTTCCGCTGCCTCGGTATCGCTATGAATAGCGTCGGCAGCGTTCAGAAGTGCGGGCAACCGGATAATGGGCGGCACACGCCAGACCGTTGCGTCATGATCAAAAACGTCTTCTCCCTCGCGCCGGTAGCGCAGGGCGCCTGTGCGCGTTCGGTCGTTGAGGGCAAGCAGGTAATCGATTTCGGAGAGAGTGCGCGCCTGCCCGTATTTGCGAAAAGATCGCTGAACAAGCAACCGCCCCCAGCGGTCGGGTGCGGTATCGCGCAATGCTCCCGGCAACGCCGATTTTTCCGACGAAGTGTAGAACGGACCGGTATGCAGGGGAAGATTCGCCGGATCGATGGCGAAAGCGTCCGAGCGATCCAGCCACTCGCTTGCATATTCGAATACCGAACTTTGTCTTCCGCGTTTGGCGAAATAGCGGCACCTCCCTACCAGGCACGTACTCTCTCCACAGTCGATATGCACCTCGATCGTATCGTTCATGAACGTTCCTTCCTTCCGGAAGACACGATCCTCCCGGGTAGACGGTCTTCTTCGATATCCAGCCCCAGGATGTCCTCCCGGCGATCGGCCACATCGCCGAGTCTATCGGCAAGCCCGAGAATGGCGAGCACCGTGGCGTAAATGCCTATGGAGACCGTCGGATTGCCCCGCTCCACTTTGTAGAGCGTCCCCCGACTGATGAAGGCGCGCTCCGCCATAGAAACCGTAGAGATACGGCGTTTCCTACGGGCCACGGCAATATCCTCGCCAAGTTTGGCGAGACTCCTCAGAGCCGCGCGGGGCAAGGCATGATTCGCGTTGGATTTCATATATGTCTCATATAATGATCAAATTTTGTTTATATGATTAAATAATAAGACATATTATTAAAACAAGCAACCATGAAATGTGGAATCGAAGCGCATGCCGAGATGCAACCCATATTCGTTTTTGAAGCAAGGTTATATCCGGGCGCACACGACGTCTAAAGCACTGGCCCTGTTGAAATCCGCGATGAACCGGGGGATGTATCCCGGCTCGGGAGACAAAACGATGTGCATAACCTTTTGCGCGGTACGGAAAATGCAGCAACCGGCAAAAGGCATGGTTGGCAGACCCGGACATGCTATGCCTGATTACATGCCGAAAAATGCAAAGATTGCACGCCCTCCAGAACAGGCCCGCCCCTATCCCGTATACTTTGTATAGCGGCCGGTCCGATATTGCTAACGTCCAGTCGCATCGCATAAAGCAATTATGAACCTGTCCGAAACTATCACGTCCGCTATCGTGGCAATGGCTTCCCTGTCGTTGCCCGTTATCCTGGGCTTTTTGCTGTACAGCACATTGCAGATTCGCAAGGACCTGAACCAGGACATTCAGGACCTCCGCAAGGACCTGCATCAGGACATCAGTGCAATCAATTCCCGGTTAGGCCGGATCGAAGGGCGGCTTTTCGGCGCAGACAGCCCCGCTTCGGGGTAGGTCTCAAGACGGCGACAGGGCTCTTGAGCAGACTTTAAGGATACTCCGATCAAGAACTATCCGGGGTTTACGAACCACTTCTCGTACCGGGATACAGGCATAATTTTTCGAGAAAGGTTATATCCGTCCGCACACAGCGTCTGAAGTACGGCTCCGTTGAAATACACGATCGGCCGGCGGACGCATCTCCGTTCACGAAGTAAAAATCACAATGACGGACTTCTCAGCCGCGTTCTTCACAAATGCAGCGCATGTCTTGCGCAAAGCATGGGGCGCTCCCTGGCTTTGCTGTGGCCGATCTCCGTATCGGAAACATACCTTGCCGACCCGGATTCAAAAACGCCGGGCCGCCAACACCCTTGGCGTCAAGGCATCCGTTTTCGCGCCAGGTCGGTCCGACCTTCCAGCGCTCCAGCATCCCGGGCATACGGAGTCGACCACCATGGAGGACGTTCAGTATCTGTTCGATTCGGCAGGCGAGTGGATTGCCTTCCGCAAGGGAAAACACCTGTTCGCCCGCATGGGGGACTGGCTTGGATGGTTTCCCTGGGACGATGAAGAGGCTGTGGACCCCAGCGGCGAATATCTGGGCACGGTCTACCTGGGAGATCGACTGTATCGATTCGCGAACCACAAGTATCGAGGATACCCCGGACGCGCAAAAGATCCTGGTTATCCGGGCTATCCGGGCGCTCCGGACCACGCAGAAGCCTCGGCCCCGCCCGCCGCCGCATACGATATCGAAATCGAGGTTTGATGCATGGCGGCAAAACCGGCACTGGATGCTGTTCCTTCTCGCCCCAAATCCGATAATTGCGACAACGCTTGGCGCGTTCTCGAATATGCGCATGAGACGGCGGCATCGTTCCTGGAGATATTTTCCAAGGATAGAAGCCCGGGCGCGCCGAGCAGATCGAATCAGGACCTCCTGCGGGCAATGCTCGTATTCGTCAGCGCCGGCCTGGACTCAATGGTAAAGCATCTTGTAAAGGACGCTCTTCCTGACGTTATTAAAAAGGATCCTGCAGCACATGATAATTTTCAGGAATTCGTGGAGCGAACGATCAAGAAGGGAGACCAGCCTGATTACAAAACCATGGCGGATATTCTCGTTGCCGAGAATCCGATTGACCGGATGATCGCCATGTGGGTAAATGATTTGACTGCCAAAAGCCTGCAATCCGCCGACGAGCTATTCAGAATCGCTTCGTACTTCGATATTAAATCCAATATCATTTCTAAAGAGCCAAATAAATTGAAAGAAGTTTTTCGAATAAGAAATAACATCATCCATGAAATGGATGTCGATTTTTCACAAGAAAAGCGCAATCGAACGCCTCGGCAAAGAGACGAGATGATTGAGGCAACCAACCGATTGCTCAAGGTTTGCAAGGCCTTTTTGAAAGCCGTGGACGACAAACTTAAATGATAATATACATAAATTGGATTCCAAAGGCAAAATGATCATAGTCTATGATTGAGCATTTTTTATGGCAGGCCAATCTTTATCGACCTGCTCAAGAAATTTGATTTGTAATTACACCACTTGATCCAAAAATTCGTCAAGAGAGACAGGATATCTGGTGCTTAAATCGGAAGTGTTTACTTTTACCGCACCTATTGTGCACTCCTGGCAAGGTTTACCATTACGATAGGGCCTTTTTTGAAACGGCGCCGGCTTCAGAATATTCCTCTGGCCCGCAATGTCGAATGCAACATTGAATGCATTAAGGTAAAATTGAAACTCCTCCCTATTGCGAAAGCCTTTCTCCCAATAGTTCGACAATTGCAGTCTTAGCGGATACCATGAATCAATACGCCAGAACAAATGTTTAGCAAACCAAATATGGACCCACGGATTTCCTCCTCGGCCCATGCCACATCAGGATATATATAACCTGTTTTAAATAAACAGGTTATATATAATCTTCTTGCTCATCGTCTTTCTTGGCTATTGATAAATATCTATTTAATTGACCGCTATGTTCTTCGGAATCTGTCTTATCTTCAACAATGAAAGTGATCATTTTTTCATCTATTTCGGCTTGAAAATAGACATCTATTTTGTTGTACTGTTTCTCGGGTTTATATACCTTTCCCACCTTGCAAGCACCTTCATAGGGTATCAGTTCGTCATTACGGGCGAGCACGCTGACTGCTCCTTGTTCTTGCTCTCCTGCTCTAAACAGGGCCTCGACGAATGCCCGTCCACAATTAGCCAATTCCTTGTGCTCATTACAGGACAGCCTATCCGTATCCATGCCTCCCCACTTCACCAGCCAGCAGATGAAGGCGTCCTGGGAGAGTTCGCTGGTAGCGTAATTGAAAATATTGGGTATTTCAAAACCAGGATTATCCGACATGCTCGTTCCGCGGTAAGAAGTATGAATAGGATAGAATTCAAAAAGATTGCATCGTCACATGGCACGGAAGATAAACAAATCAAGGATAGCTCTCCGAACCTGATTCGCATCATTCCCTTCCGCCTTGTTCGCACAAGTCGCATCGAATATCTGTTTCGAAAAAAACATCACCCTACCCCGTATTCCTGCATCTTTCCGCGCACGAACGTAACGGACCGGCGCAGGCGTTCCATGCCCCGGATCGGGTCGTCGCCGTCCTCGATGGATATCCAGCCGTCGAAACCCACATCCGCCAGAATGGAAAAGATGCGGTCGTAGTCGTTGAGGCCCTCGCCGATCACCCCGTGCTTCAGAATGTCCGCATAGCCCATCCCCGGCTCAGCTTCGATCCGGCGCAGGTCCGCCAGCGCGCCCCCCTCGAGCATCCGGTCGCTGGCATGCATGGTTACGACCCGGTGCTTCACGGCTTCGAGCAAGGCGATCGGGTCTTCTCCGGCAATCAGCGCATTGGACGGATCGTAGTTCACGCCGAAATGGGGCATGTCCCCAAGGCGGTCCAGCACCTCCAGAAAGGTTTCACTGTCCT
>JANQSQ010000419.1 GCA_028283985.1 Rhodothermales bacterium
CCGGGTCGTGGCAACGCAGCTACGTGGATGAACTGGCCCAGGGATTTTTCTGAACGGGCCGTCTTATGACACTGAAACGCGATGTGGCCGAAGGGCGTCTTTTTATTCCCGAGACGGATCTTGCCCAGCACGGCGTTTCGCGCGAACAGCTGCTCGAAGGACGGGTAGACGAATCCATGAAGCGGCTTTTGTGGAAACAAACTATTCGCGCCAAGAACGCCTTCGCGCTGGCCGAGCCCCTTGCCCTCGAATTGCCGCGCCGCAAGGCCGGCGCCTTCAAGCGGTGGTGGCTCGGCGCGCTGGAAGTTCTGCACGAAATTCGCCGGCGCGAGTACGATGTATGGACCAGGCCTGTTGCGCTTTCGGGCCGAAGCCGGATGCAGGTCCGTATTCAGGCGAGGTTCGGGCGCACGACCTTCCGTTCACGCGGATAATTTCAGGAAAAGGGAATGACTACGTATCGCGACGCCGGGGTAGACATCGACGCAGGCGAAGAAGCCTTGCGCCGTATCAAGCCGCTCGTGCGGGAAACCTTCACGAGGGGAGTGGCTGCGGATATCGGCGCTTTCGGCGCATTCTTCGAACTGGGCGACGGGTACGATCGCCCTCTGCTTGTCTCCTCGGTGGACGGGGTCGGCACGAAACTCAAGGTAGCGTTCCGTACGGGCCGTCACGACACGGTGGGCCAGGATCTGGTCAATCACTGCGTAAACGATATTGCCGTGTGCGGCGCCCGGCCGCTGTTTTTTCTGGATTATTTCTCGACGGGGAAGCTCGATCCGGATATTGCCGAAGACGTGGTTCGGGGCATGGCGAGCGCATGCAAGGAGAACGAATGTGCGCTGATCGGGGGAGAGACGGCGGAGATGCCGGATCTCTACGGCGAAGGCGAGTACGATCTTGCCGGCGCCATCGTGGGCGTGGTCGAAAAGGCGCAGATCGTCGACGGATCGGCCATCGAGGCGGGAGATATACTACTGGGCCTGCCCTCGACCGGTTTACACACGAACGGCTATTCGCTGGCCCGCGCCGTGTTATTTGCGCACTTCGATCCCGGGGATCGTCCGAAGGAACTGGGCGGGGCGAGCGTCGGCGAGGCGCTGCTTGCCGTACACCGGTCCTACCTCAGACCCATCTGCGCCCTGCTCGAACAGGGCATGGGCAGGGGCTTCGTGCATGTTACGGGAGGCGGCATTCCCGGCAATACGCCGCGCATCATCCCGGACGGCCTCACTTTCGACATCGACTACGACGCTTGGGAGCGCCCGCCTCTTTTCCGGTTGATTCAGGATATTGGCAACGTTCCGGAAGACGATCTGCGTCGCACGTTCAATCTGGGTATGGGACTGCTTGCCGTCGTGCCGGAAAACGAGGCGGATCGCGCCGCGCGCATTCTTGAGAACCTCCGTGAGCAACCCCGGAAGATCGGGAGAATTCGTTCGTTGTGACCGGGCGTCCGGGATGGGTTGATTTTTCCAGGAGAGTTCTTTTTCGTTCCTGCCCGAGGGTTACATGCCGTTTTTGCAATTCTCTTTCGATGCGCTATATTGGCGCAATGCTCCAGCCATGGACTACACAGTGAATGATAAACACTTGCCGGAGCAGCGCGTTGCGGCGCGGGACTCCGTGTGCTTCCCCTGTTTGACAACACATTGAAACAGAGAACCATGACCAGGAAATCGTTTGCTTTTTTGATCGCGCTATCCGTTATGCTCCTGTCGCCGTGGTTTGCATTGGCGCAAACGACCGATGCGGAAAGGATACTTGGAAGCTGGGAATTGTCGACAATCGAGGACGATTCGGGGGACCGGTCGGGGGATCTCGATTTGTACGTATTTAACCTTACGTTTTATGCAGAGGAAAACGATACGCTGAAAGTCGATTTCCTGATTACAACGGCAGGCGACGATACGCAAGACCGCGAGCCTTCTTCAGGCACCTATGAAATAGACCAGAATGTGGATAGCCTTTCGATAAGACTCCTGGGCGTTTTCAATATAAATTCCGCATATATGTTCGAAAGCGACACTACGATGACGCTTTCTTTGGATAGCGCAGTAATGAATGCCGCTTTCCTCCTGATACCAGCCTTTGTTCCAGGCTTCGTCGCGCCTGATCCCTATACCGGTACCCTTGTTTATACCTTCACCGCTGTGGACGAGACCGACGTAACCTCTGTCGACCGCGCGGACGAGCTTCCTGAAACCTCGACGCTGGCCCAGAACTATCCGAATCCGTTCAATCCGTCCACGGAGATCGTCTATTATCTGGACGAGTCCGGTCCCGTACGCCTTGAAGTGTTCGATATGGCCGGCAAACGTATCGCAACCCTTGCGGAGGCCGTACTGCCGCAAGGGGAGCACCGGGCCCGCTTCGACGCCGGGGGGTTGCCGACCGGCGCCTACGTATACCGCCTGACGATCGGCAGCGGTGCGAAGACACTGACAAAAACCATGACGCTTGTCAGATAGGGCGGATGAAGCTCCAGACCTCTCTGGTACACGCCGGTGACCGCAAGCGGCTCGGCGATTACATCCCGGTGGCGACGCCGGTCTATTCTTCGTCGAGCTTCTTCTATGAACGCATAGAGGACCTTGCCGGAGTGTTCGCAGAAGAACGCGCCGGCGAAGTGTACTCGCGGATAAGCAATCCCAGCGCAGGAGCCCTTGAAGAGCAGATCGCCGCGCTCGAAGGCATGGACGGCGCGTTCGCCACGGCCTCCGGGATGGGGGCGGTGCACCTCGCCATCATGACGGCGCTTCTGGATCGTCGCCAGTCGATCGTGGCCGTCGATGTGCTCTATGGGGGCAGCCTCGAGCTGCTTGCAAGCGTACTGAGGCCGTCGGGGATCGATGTCCGCTTCTGCGATGTTTGCGACCTGGAAGCGGTGCGCGAAGCCGTGCGCGAAACCCGTCCCGCGCTGCTTCTCATGGAAACGCTGTCCAACCCGTGCCTGCGCGTTGCGGACCTGGACCGCCTTGCAGACATCGCCCACGACGCCGGCGCGCT
>JANQSQ010000425.1 GCA_028283985.1 Rhodothermales bacterium
CGCTCGGGCCACCGGGCGATGAACGGCGTGGCGATGGCTCCCTCGTGGCTCCAGTTCTTGTAGTGCCGGAAGGGCGTGTTACTCAGGAATGCCCACGGCGCATCCACGCTGTGCCAGGCGGCCATGGACCCCGGCGGATCGACCGGCGGGTATTCCCGGTTCTGCTGGTTATGCACCATCTCCGCGGAGCCGCCGTTGTCGGAAAGAAACATCACCAGCGTGTTTTCCTCTTCGCCCATCTCGCGGATTTTGTCCAGCAGACGGCCCATTTGCTGGTCCACGCGGTCCACCATGGCGGCGTACACCGCCATTTTCAGGTCCCAGTCCGCTTTGCCTTCGACTTCTTCCCAGGGAAGAATGCGCAGGTGGTCGTCCCAGTAGC
Organism: Rhodothermales bacterium; assembly: GCA_028283985.1. Lineage (GTDB taxonomy): Bacteria > Bacteroidota > Rhodothermia > Rhodothermales > VXPQ01 > VXPQ01. Next base: position 383 of record JANQSQ010000425.1, read on the forward strand.
GGGTGGTGAAGGTCGAGGTGCGCTGCCATTGTTCGAGGATGGTTCCGTATTCCGGCAAGGTCCATTCCGGATCGACAATACCCATTTCAACCTGCCGCTCATGGCGCCGGCGGCGCAGCACATCCCATCCGTCCATGTATTTCCCCCGGTATTTTTCGATGTCCTCGGAGCGGGCTTGCAGGGGATCGTGCGGGGCCTGATAGGCGATATAGAGAAAGAAAGGCTTTTCGGCGTGTTTGCTTTCGTGCCGGTTCAGGTAGTCGAGCGCTTTTTCCGTGTAGGCGTCCGTCGAATAGAAATCCGGATCGTCGGGGGTGTACGGGCGAAATACCTGACCGTCGATGGCCCACGCGCGCACATGCCCCGGTGTTTTTCGTGCAGGCGGCGGCTCGCCGGGCCGTTGCTCCCCGGGATTGAAGTGGTTGACGGCGCCGTCCACGAGCCCGTAGTAGCGGTCGAACCCCCGGTCGAACGGATTTTCCAGGCCGTGCCACTTTCCGGTCATATAGGTGCGATAGCCCGCTTCGCGCAGCACTTCCGCAATGGTCACCCCGTTCCGCAGCGTGTCGATCCGCTCGCCCATGCCGACCTGGTGGGCGTACAGGCCGGTCATGAGGGAGGCCCTGGTGGGGAAGCATTTGCTCGTATTATAGAACTGGGTGAATCGCAGGCCCTCCTCCGCAAGGCGGTCGAGGTGCGGGGTCGCGATTTCCCCGCCGTACGATCCAAGGTCCGAGAAACCCATGTCGTCCACCATCACGAGGACGATATTGGGCCGGTCGTCGCTCCGGGGATTTTTTTGAAGAGGGCGATCCGGCGGTATCCCGACCGGCCCGGTAACCGAAGCGCCCAGAATCCCTGCCGTAAGAAATGCGGCTGCGGTCCAGCCCGCCGCGCGCAACGTTCCGTCTGTCATTCGTAGGGATTTTTGAATACGTCCATTTCCGGTTCCGTTCGAACCTCCTCGATCAATGCTTCGAGGCGCCGCACCACATCCGGATATCTTTCGGAGAGATCATGGTATTCCCCGATGTCGCGGCTCAGATCGTACAGTTCGGTCACATGGCGCTCCGGAGTCCAGACGCGAAGCAGTTTCCAGTCGCCCCGCCGTACGGCCTGGGAGTATCTTGCCTCCATGTTGTTGCGGTGCTCCCAGTAGAGCGCGCGATGCATGGGGACAGGGCCGGCGTTCGTGAGCAGGCCCGTCATGGACAGGCCGTCCATGGGCGGGGTATCTGCTCCGGCGAACTCGGCAAACGTGGGGAAGATGTCCCACATGGCCCAGGGGTGGTCGCTGACCCCCCCGGAGGGTACGTAGCCCGGCCCCCATGCGATCATCGGTACGCGGATGCCGCCTTCGTAGAGGTCCCGCTTGATGCCCCGGAGGGGACCGTTGGATTCGAAGTACCCGGGGTCTGCCCCGCCTTCGCCGTGCGGGCCGTTATCGCTGGTGAAGAGCACGATGGTATCCTCGCCCAGCCCCAGTTCCTCGATCCGGTCCAGAATGCGCCCGATGTCCCGGTCGAGGCGGGTGACCATGGCCGCGTGCGCGGCGTGCGGCGTGGGTTGGCCCCGGTACGTCCCGATGACCCCGCAGCACGGGAAGGGCGGATCCGGCAAAAGGAGGCTCCGCCCGTTTTCGTCCCGGAACGGAGCAATGTCCTCTTCCGGGACGAGCAATTCCGCATGCACGAGGGCGAACGGCAGGTACAGAAAGAAAGGCTCTTCCTGGTTCGCCTCGATAAAATCGAGCGCTTCCTCCACGAAAAGCTCATGGGTGTACTGCGTGGTGTCCACGTCGATGCGCTCCGTGCCGCCGTTCTGTATGGCGAACAGATGATCCGTGTAGTAGGAATGCGCATGGACATGTCGCAAATACCCGAGAAAGGCGTCGAAGCCCTGGAGGTGCGGCAAGCCGGATTCGTTGTCTTCGGCCAGGCCCCACTTGCCGAACATGCCCGTAGCATACCCGGCCTGTTTCAGTGCTTTGGGCAGGGTCCGGTCCTCTTCGCGCAACGAGGCGCCCGCATTCCCCCGCACGAGGGCGCTCCCCATGTGCGCGCCGGTCATGAGCGACCAGCGGGAAGGGGCGCACACCGTATTCCCCGCATAAAATGCGGAGAATAGGGCGCCTTCTTCGGCCATGCGGTCGAGCCGGGGCGTGGTAAAGCGTTTCTGTCCGTAGACGCTCAGGTCGCCGTAGCCGAGATCGTCGGCCAGGATGAAGATGAGGTTGGGCGGGCGGCGTTCGTCCTGCGGATCGTCAAGGGGATCGGCATGGGCGGGGAGGACGGAAACCGCCGTCGCCGCCAGCGCAATCAGCAGGGCCTGTACGTGGGCGAAAAGGGGATGATGCATGGAGTCGGTGGGAGTGAACCACAAGATGCCGGAAATGAGAACCAGGGTACTTGATACGAACGGGGAGGCATATTTTCAATTCGCGGCGGCAGCGGGAGGCCCCAGAGAGAACATCCCGGCGGGAGGAAAGGTATGCAAATCGTTGCTGCGGTTCGTTCCTCTTTATGTCATCCTTTGCTTTACTCGATGTCCGCCCAGGTACATGTCCGTGACCTCTGGAAGGCGTACGGCGGCGTACAGGCCGCCTGCGGGGTGACGTTCGATGTGGCCCCGGGCGAGATTTTCGGCCTGCTGGGGCCGAACGGCGCAGGCAAGACCACCACGGTCGAGTGCATGCTGGGATTGCGGCAGCCGGATCGGGGCGTGGTGCGGATAGGCGGGATCGATGCCCGGCAAGATCCGCGCGATATGCAGCAGCGCATCGGGGCGACGCTCCAGACGAACGCCTTGCAGGAAAAAATAACGCCCCGGGAAGCGCTCCGGCTCTTCGGCTCTTTTTACCGGGTGGCGGAAGAGGCCGATGTGCTCTTGCAGCGGTTCGCGCTGGAGGATCAGGCCGATGCGGCCTTTCACACGCTGTCCGGAGGGCAGCGCCGGCGGCTGGCGCTGGCGCTGGCGTTCGTCAACCGGCCTGCGGTGGTGTTGCTGGACGAACCCACGACCGGCCTGGATCCGTCTTCGCGCCGCGATCTGCACCGCCGCATTCTGGATATGAAAGCGGAGGGTCGGACCGTGCTGCTCACGACGCATTACATGGAAGAAGCGGAAACCCTGTGCGACC
>JANQSQ010000288.1 GCA_028283985.1 Rhodothermales bacterium
AAGGGGGCTTCCCCTTGTTCCAACCACCAATGGAGTAGTATGACGAACAGATGGAGACAGGCTGTTACGACTCATGGCGGACGGTATCCGGATCCCGGGGAGAAATCCGTAACGCATCGCTGAGTGTACGCTCCACATCCTGAAGAAGATCGTCAGAATGCTGTGTGTCTATCGGGCAATTCTCGCGGGACACTTCCTGTTCAGCTGTGTCAGATAAGGAGATGTTCGATGCAGCGGCTACCTCCTCGTCGTCACAATCCTGCCGCAGGAAAAGATGTTGAAGCAGACGCACTCCATGGGCAAAATCGATGCGTTCGGGGTCGACGCTTTTAAGGCGCACGACAGGTACGGCAAGCAGTTTCTGCACAATCGAGCGGGTAAGGCGATCCAGTTGATCCCGGTCCTTTTCCGAAAACTGCTGACTGTATTTGCCCACTTCCTGCAGCCGGATTGTTTCGAACGTTTCCGCGATCGTCTGAATGGCCGGTTGCAACGATTGATGCAGGAACACCCAGGAAACGAACTCGCTGATCATCTCGTCGACGATCCTGCCCGCGTTCTCCAGAGAGGATTGAAGCATTTCCCGGGTTCTTGGCTCGGCTTTTTCTAACTGGTCTATGGTGATGAGTTCCATACCGGGCAGTGCGCCGATTTGCTCTTCCACGCCTCGCGGTACGGAAATATCGATAATCAGGGTCGGGGTAATTCCTGCTTCCTCGGTAAACTCCGTACAACGCAACACCGGCTCCGGAGCCGATGTCGCCACAATGACCGTGTCCGACCGGGCCGCGGCAACATGGCGATCTTCCCATGGTACGTAGTGGGCCCGATAGCGGTCGGCCGCGTCACGAGCCCGTTCTTCCGATCGGTTTGTAAACGAAACATGCTGTATGCCCAGCATCCGGAGCGCCTCCCCTGCTTCTTTTCCTATGCGCCCGGCGCCGATAATCAGCGCGGTCGGGGCGTCGGGGCTGTCTTTTCGGGCTCCCCCGCTTTTTGAAGCACGGCCCCGAATGTAACGAGACTTGATGACTTCTGCGGCCCGGACAGGTATGGAGGCATTGTTTTGCGAGAGATCGGTCTCGTTGATAACCCGCTTTGCGGTTCGGAATGCAGTGTGCAGCAGGCGATGCATGGTGGTATTTACACAGTCCCGTTCCACTGCCGCGCCATATGCTTCCTTCAACTGGAAATAGATATGCAGATCGCCCGGTATCAGCGATTTCATGCCGGCGGCCACCTCGAAAATATGCCGGATCGCCTGTTCGTCCCGGTAGAGAAACGACATGTCTTCCGGCCATGTATGGCCGGCATGTTTCTCAAACGCTTCCCGTACGCTTCGAACGTCTTCTTCCGCGCCATACAGATAGGCTTCCGTACGATTGCAGGTGGAGAGCAGGACGAGTTCGGAACCCGGATTCAGGGAGATATTCCGGTACAATCCATGCCCCTCTTCCCAGCCTGATGCGAAGGATTCGCGGATCTCTACCGGCGCACGCAGATAATTGATGCCAAGTGCGTAAAATGTCATGGGGGAAGGTATTGCCTTATGTGGCTTTTAACACAGCAAGCACAAAAATAATGGTGACGTCAAAACCCCTATCTTATTAAAGTAGGCACCACCTCTCTTTTTCGCAAAGCCGCAGAGGCGCTTCACCGGAATTCCCTATTCCAGGCAGACGTAATGTCCGAATCTCCCTTCCCGGCTCGTCAATGCGCTCTTGCACGCGAACTGGCGGGTCTCGATTTGCATGCTCTTGCCGTCGTCCCCGGCGCTTCGCTCACGTATCTCACCGGGCTGGATTTTCACTTGAGTGAGCGTCCGACCGTGGCGTTTTTCCGGCAGCACGGCGCTCCGGTATTTGTTATTCCGGAACTCGAGGAGGGCAAGCTGGACGGATTTCCTATGGATATATGTGTTTGCACATATGGAGAGGATCCTTCCATTTGGCCGGAGGCGTTTCGGGAGGCCGCCCGTGCGGGCGGACTGGATGGGCAACGGATCGGGATCGAATTCGGGAGCATGCGCGTGCTCGAACTCCGTATGCTTGAGGGGGCAATGCCGGGATCCACGTATCCGGATGGGCACGAAGCCCTTGCCGCCTTGCGCATATGCAAGGATGCGCACGATATCGAAAAGATGCGGAGCGCTGTCCAGGTGGCCGAAGACGCCATGGGACACACGCTTTCCGCCATAGAGCCGGGCATCACGGAGCGGGAAGCGGCCTCCCGTCTGACCGCGCGGCTTCTGGATGCCGGCTGTGCCCCCGAAATTCCCTTTCCCCCCATTGTCGCCTTTGGACCTTCCTCGGCAAACCCTCATGCGACGCCGGACGACCGCGCCCTGCGCTCCGGAGAACTGATTTTGTGCGACTGGGGGGCGAACGTGGAAGGCTATTTTTCCGATATGACGCGCATGTTCACATATGGCGATCCGGGAAATGACGCCCGGCATATCGTCGAGGTGGTTGGTCATGCCCGGCAGGCGGCAGCGCAGACTGCGGGACCGGGCGTACCTGCCTCGGAGGTGGACCGCGCCGCCCGCGCCGTGATTGAAAAGGCCGGTTTCGGGGAGCGCTTCGTGCACCGAACCGGACACGGTGTGGGTCTGGAAATACATGAGGCGCCGTATATCCGGGACGGTAATCCGATGCTTCTGCGGCCCGGCATGACCTTCACGATCGAACCCGGAATCTACCTGGACGGGGTCGCCGGGGCCCGGATCGAAGATATCGTGGCTGTGACCGAAGACGGCGTCGATACGCTGACCGCCCTGCCCCGCGAACTTGTGGACATCGCGGCAAGGTAGATAGATAAGGGATGGGCTCCCCTGCATAGTGCTAACAGACCCTAAGACAGGCTCTGAGCCAGGTCTTCCGCTTCCGTAATCAGGTTCTCGATGGCCGCCAGTCCGGCGTTCCACAAAGCGGGATCCTGCAAATCGATACCCATTTTTCCCGCAAGTACATGCGGCCAGTCCGATCCGCCTGCTTCCAGCAGGGCAAGGTACCGATCCGGGAAATCCTGCGGCTCCTCGATATATCGGGCATACAGTGCAAGCACGAGCAATTCTCCGAAGGCATACGCATACACATAGCCCGGCGCATGAATGAAGTGCGGGATGTAGCTCCACCAGTGCCGGTAATGATCTCCCAGCGTTACGCTGCCCTCGAACATCTTCTCCTGGGTTTGCATCCAGAGGTCGGCGAATCGCTCGGCGCTGAGTTCTCCGCGTTCCCGGCGCTCCGTATGGATGGCGTGCTCGAACCGGTTCATGGCGACTTGCCGGAATACGGTGGCAACCGTATCGTCAATCTTGCCGACGAGCATGGCAAGCCGATTGGCGGTGTTTTGCTCATGCGCAAGCATTTCCCGGAACACGATCATTTCGCCGAAAACCGATGCGGTCTCGGCGGTAGTCAAGGGCGTGTCGGCCTGCAAGACCCCCTGTTTTCTGGCCAGGTACTGGTGGGTGCCATGGCCAAGCTCGTGCGCCAACGTCTGCACGGCGCGGGATCTGCCCGCAAAGTTCAGAAGGAAGTA
>JANQSQ010000468.1 GCA_028283985.1 Rhodothermales bacterium
AATTGCTTCGTATTCCGTGCCGCAACGCGCTCTGGAACTGGCCCGCCTTGCCGCCCGCCGGATCGTGCGGCGGAAAACCCGCGTGATACGTCTATCGAAACACGCGTATGCAAAACTCGAACGGAGTAGCGGGATGCCGGCACGCGCCGCGCAGGATCTGCGCACGCTTGTACGCCTTGCAAGAGCATGGGCTTTCAGAGAATACCGGCGTGTACCCTGGCGTACGGTAACTTATGTAGTGGCTGCCATCCTGTACTTCATTAACCCGATAGACCTTGTTCCGGACATGCTCATAGGCATCGGTTTCGTGGACGATGCAGCCGTGATTCACGCAGTGATTCAATCCCTCCACGGTGACCTGACTGCCTTTCGGGACTGGGAAAGGCGGCAGGCGGAGCCTGTGGGGTATCTGGCTTGAGTTAGACCGCGCCTCGAAAGCCCTGCCCTTCACAAGGCGGGCTTGATAAAATCTCCTCCTTTGCGCGGCAATTATTTCAGCCGTACTATACCATGCGCCGGATTCCGACGGCTGCCCCCCGAATCGTCCGTGACACCGGATATGCAGAAGCAGAAAACCGGGCGCGGAACAGGTTAATAATCTATTCCCCTTGCATCAGACGGTACATCAGCAACGCCGCACGCTTCGTTTGCGTCGGAAGCGTGCGCAAATCGGCAATTTCCTCGACCGTATGGCGGCCGCTTCCCAGTAAGCCCAATCCGTCGAGCGCCATATCCACATGCCCGGCGACGAACGATATGTCGGCGGCGCCGGCATTCCGCGGATTCACGGCTTCCACCGGACCCAGGTCGAGATCGCGGCTGACCTGATCGTATAGCCCCAGCAACCGCCTGTTTCCTTCGGTTGGGGCCATCGGGGGGTAGGATTCCTCGAAGGTGATCTCGGCCGATGTGCGGGGCAGCGAGGACGCCACAATGCGCTGCATAGCGGCCTGTACCCGTATTCCCTGTTCGGGGGAAAGTACACGGAGATCCCCGACCGCCACGGCATTCTCGGCAACAATGTTCAACTTGCCCGATGCGGTCCCGGCATCGCGATCCCATGCGTAATCCGCCTCGGTTCCGGCCAAAACGATTCCGGGGTTGAAGGTAAGATATTCCTCGTGTTGCAACTCCTCGTAGAAGGCGGAAAGAATACGCGCCACTTCATATGCGGCGCCGGCGCCTATGTCGTCCCGGAAGATGAGGGACGAATGCGCTGGAGTTCCTTTTACGCGAACCGTCCATTGGATCCAGCCTCGTCGCGAGATGACCGCTGTACCGGGATCGTCATCTCCATTCTCGAAGGCAAGCGCCACGTCAGCTTCCTTGCCCGCAGCCACAAGTTCGGCCCGGGCTTTCTCGATCGGACGACAGGTTTTTTCCTCGTCCCCGATCAGGATGACGGTGACGTTCAGGTCGTCCAGCACCCCGGCAGCCTCGAATGCCTTCAGGGCCAGCACAATCATGACAATGCCGCCCTTCATATCCGTTACGCCCGGGCCGCGAACGGTTACATCATCGATTTTTTCGTACTCCTGAAAAGGACTGTCCGGTTCGAATACCGTGTCGAGATGCCCGATAAGGAGCAGGTGCGGACCGGCATTTCCTGCGTGCCTTGCAATCAGGTGCCCGGCGCAATGCGCTCCCCCACCGACGCCCCACCTTGTTTCCAAACCGAGTGCATCGAATTCAGCCTTAAATATTTCGCCCACCTGGTGTACCCCTTCAACATTCGACGAGCCGCTGTTGACGTTGACCGTCCTTTCAAGCAGGTCGAGGGCCTCTTCCTGGTATGCATCGATATGGTGCATCAGGGCGGTTTCCGTTTCATCGAACTGGGCCCGGGCGGCTGCAGGAAGCAGCAGGACAGCGCACCAGAAAGCAAGGATAGAAAAGCAGCGCATGGATAATCGGCGGGTATCGTTTTGTGAGAAGAAAGTCCTTCGCATCATCGGACGCCACCCCAATCTCGAACCTTATCTACGTGTATTCGGGAGGCAGGGGCGGGAACGCTCGTTGATTTGCGCCATTCGGGCGGTGTCTTCAACACGCCGGCGCCGGGTTTCTTCCCGCTTTGCTCCTGCAATCCATTCCAGGATACTTCGCTTTACGGACCGGGGAAAGTTCTCCCAATGCCTGAACGATTCCGGATACCGGGCAAAAGCATTGGCAAGGTCTTCCGGCACAACAAGGTTCTCTATTTCATCCAGGGCGCTCCATGAGCCGTCTGCCTGGGCGGCCTTTATTTTTGCCAAGCCCGACGGTGCCAGCTTCCCTTGCTCGACAAGACTTTCCACGCGCTCCTTGTTTACCCGGCTCCAGCCGCTTCCTTTTTTTCGGGGCGCAAAATACAGCATCGAGCGCGCTTCGTCGAGTTTGTTGACACGACTGTCGATCCAACCGAAACAGATGGCTTCCTCCACCGAGGCATCGTATCCGACATATGGCTTGCCCGTAGCCTTTTTGTAGCGGATCAGCCAGACCCCCTCCTTGCGCCCATGATTTTCGGCAAGCCAGGCGCGCCATTCCTCTCGAGTGGCAGGGTGGCAGGAGTTGGAAGGAATATCCATTCAGATATTAATTGCCTTGCCCAATGCGGCACGGGTGGCTTCCATGAGCGATTCGGAGAGCGTGGGATGCGGGTGCATTGCTTCGGCGATCTCATGCGCCGTCGTTTCCAGGGCGCGGGCCGTAACGGCCTCCGCTATCAGTTCGGTAGCATCGCGTCCTATGATGTGACATCCAAGCCATTCCCCATACTTCGCATCATAGACCACCTTAACGAATCCTTCCGTATCGCCAAGCGCGGCGGCCTTGCCCGAAGCTGAGAAAGGAAACTTCCCGATCTGGACATCGAAGCCCGCCTCTTTGGCTTTTTCCTCCGTGTAGCCTACCGATGCAATTTGCGGCTGACAGTACGTGCAGCCCGGGATGTTGTTATAATCCATCGGATGGACCGCTTCCCCCGCGATGTGTTCTATGCATAGGACCCCTTCGTGACTGGCTTTATGCGCCAGCCAGGGAGCACCCGCCACATCGCCGATAGCATACACGCCGGGGACGTTCGTACGGTAGTACCCGTCCACAACAATGCGGCCGGGCTCGGTTTTGACGCCCAGCTTTTCCAATCCAATATCTTCGATATTACCCCGGACACCCACTGCGGAAAGCACCTGATCACATGGAATCGCCTCTGCCCCTTTACCGGTTTTTACATGCACGGCAAGGGACTGCCCGCTGGTATCGACAGATTTCACCTCCGTGGAAACCAGGCACCGGATGCCCTGCTTGCCGAACGCCCGCTGGAGCGCCTTGGAAATTTCGACGTCTTCCACAGGAACGAGGCGATCGAGTAATTCGACAATAGTGACCTCGGTACCCATCTGATTGTAAAAATAGGCGAATTCCACGCCGATCGCACCGGCGCCACAGACAACCAGTCGCTTCGGCGGCTTCTTTTGAAGCATGGCCTCCCGGTATGTGATGATTTTTTCACCATCTACGGGAAGGGGAGGAATTTCCCGGGCCCGCGCACCCGTGGCGATAATGATATGGTCGGCCTCAACGGTTCCTGCCTTACCGATACGATCCCCGTCCATGTTGACCGATGGTTCGATGGACAGTTTACCGCTTCCTGCAAGGTGCGCTTTGCCGTAGAGCACGTCAATCTTGTTCTTTTTCATCAGGAAGCCGACGCCCTTGTTCATCTTGCCGGCCACGCCACGGCTTCGCTCGACGATTTTGGCGAAATCCGGCGCAATACTGCCGTCAAGGCGCAGGCCGTAATCGGACAGGTGGCGTGTTTCTTCCATGACTTCCGCACTCTTGAGCAGGGCCTTGGTCGGTATACAACCGATGTTCAGGCACACGCCGCCCAACTTGTCTTTCTCGACAATGGCAACCTTGAGTCCGAGCTGGGATCCGCGGATGGCAGTCTCATAGCCGCCCGGCCCCGACCCGATAACGACAACATCGTATTTCACGGCAGATACAGGTTATTCGGTGGAAACAGCAAACGTGGAAGTAAATGAATATGCGGGGTGAAAAGTTCGCTCGTTGCATGCTATGCAGGGCATTAGATCGCCATGTGTTCCTGAGCATGTGCACTGGCGAAATTTGCCGCATCAGCGAATCACCAGCCAGGGTGAAGGATCGATGGGAGAACCTTCTTTGAAGAGAGCGAAGAAAAGCGCCGTCCCCTTGGGCTCGTCCGGTGTGCCGGACTGACCTATGACTTGCCCGGTTTGCACGAGATCACCCTCTGTAATGAAGGTGTCCGAAAAATTGGAATAGACACTTTTGTATACGCCGTGCTCGATTACGACGTACCGTCCGTATTCCGGAAGCACCGAAATATCGATAATGCGTCCGTCGAATATGGCCCGTACTTCCGCCGAAGACGGCGTTTCGATAATAATGCCGGGATTGCGCGTTCTCGTTCCGTAGACAGGGTTTACGGTATCGCCGAAGGGCTCGCGCATAACCCCTTTCACGGGCCAAGGCAGTTGCCCCCGGTTTTCGAGAAAGGAGCCGGATAGCGCTGCGTATTCTTCCGCTGTGGCCAGATCTTC
>JANQSQ010000475.1 GCA_028283985.1 Rhodothermales bacterium
CCCCTTGGCTCCACCATTCCGCCGGGACAAACAGGCGGGGTACGCGGGGATACCTTGTCCGCGGCCCTGCAGCACGGCGCATCCCGGTTTCCCGGTCACGCATCATCCACATCCAGATCTTCCTCCGTTTCGAGGAAGCGGGAAGCAATATCCGGCGGAGGCGCCGGGCATGCATCGCTTCGACCGAACCAGCGATAGCGGTTACGGGCAAAAGAACGATAGGCCGCGTCCCGCAGCGGCCGGGGGATAATCCGCGCAAGGACGAGCAGGGACCAGGGAAAGCGCAGGCGCCGGGCGATACGGAGGTTGGCGGTGGAATCGGTATGGACGCCGTCTTCGTCCACAAACACCAGGCTGTCCGGAAGCGCTTCGAAATCGACTCCGGGGTCGGCCAAAGCGATAATGCGGCGGGCCGCAGGGGACTGGAGAGGCGCGAAGCGGAGCCGCTCGCGCTTTTCCCGCGACGCGGTCCAGCGAACGGTGGCGTTGCAGAAATTGCATTCGCCGTCGAACAGGATGACGGGGCGGGGATCGTCCATAGGATCGGTATCAGGAAGGCGGTTGCGCCGCCTCCGGATTCCAGGGCCTTCCAAGGGGCGCCCAGGGCGGCGCCGCTTCCTGCCGCATTGTCCCCAGTCGCTCGATTTCCAGGTCCACGACATAGCCCACCCGCAGATACCTCGGGGGCGTCATGCCCAGCCCGACGCCCTCCGGCGTACCGGTGGAAAGAATATCTCCCGGAAGCAGCGTCATGAAGCGGCTTACGTAGCTTACGAGGAAAGGAACGGAAAAGATCATATCCGCCGTCGAACTGCGCTGCATCTCCTCGCCGTTGACCGCAAGCCGCATATCCAGGTCGCGTACATCCGCGATCTCGTCCGGGGTGACGAGCGCCGGGCCCAGCGGAGAAAAGGTATCGCAACTCTTGCCCTTCACCCACTGCCCGCCCCGCTCTATCTGGTATGCCCGCTCGGAAACGTCGTTCATGATCGAATATCCCGCTACGTACTCCAGCGCTTCGCTTTCCGGTACATACTTCGCCCGGCGCCCGATAATCACGGCCAGTTCGATTTCCCAGTCGGTTTTTCTCGAACCGCGCGGCAGGATAATGGGGTCGAACGGCCCGCTGAGCGACGAGCTCGCCTTCATGAACAACACCGGTTCCTCCGGCACGGCCATCTTCGACTCCTGCGCATGCTTGTGGTAATTCAGTCCGATGCAGATAATCTTGCTCGGGCGGGCTACCGGCGGCGCATGACGGACGCTTTCATCGACGCGCGGCGCGTCGGCGGCCTTGCCCTTCTCCAGCCATGCGCGCAGCCGGGCAATGCCATCCCCGGCGAAGAATGCTTCGTCGTAGTCGTAGGCTACGGCAGAGGCGTCCACGCGCGTTCCGTCCGGGAGCAAGAGGCCCGGCTTTTCGGCGCCGAGCGAACCGAATCGAATAAGTCGCATCGGTTAACGGATAATGGTCGATGAGTACAGATCAGGGGCGGAGCAGGATCGTCCCCCCGTCTATGGGAAAAGGCGCCCCGGTAATGGATGCCGAAGCATCCGAGCACAGGTACAGCGCCAGCCCCGCCACTTCTTCCGGCGCGCCCATCCTTCCGATGGGCTGCGCGGCCGCCAGCCGGTCATACATTTCCTGCTCCCTGCCGGGATAGTTTTTCGCAAGGTACCCGTCCACGAACGGGGTATGAATGCGGGCAGGAGCAATAGCGTTACACCGTATGCCCTCCTGCAGATAGTCGCAGGCCACGGAAAGGGTCATGGTCAACACGGCGCCCTTGCTCATCGAATAAGCGAAGCGATCCGGGACGCCGATGGCGGACACCGTCGAGGCCATATTCACGATAGCCCCGCCCCGCCCGCACATGCCCTGCACTGCGGCCTGGAGACAATGGTACACGCCCTTCACGTTGACCCGGTAGACCCGGTCGAAATCCTCTTCGGCAGTCGTCGCCGCCGTGCCGACATGGGACACGCCGGCATTGTTGAACAGCACATCTACAGGGGCCAGATCCGCAGCGATAGCCCGGAAGGTTTCGCGCACGGCCTCCCCGTCGGACACATCGCAGGCATAGAAAGCCGCAGACGAGCCCAGGTCGGCGGCCAGCGCCCTGCCCGCTTCCTCGTTCACATCCAGGAGGGCCACGCACGCGCCTTCCCGCGCAAACAATCCCGCCGCGGCTTTGCCGATGCCTGAAGCCGCGCCGGTCACTACCGCCGTACGACCCGCAAGCCGCCCGCCGGGACGATTCGCCTCCCGCATATCCGAAGCAGGCTTATTCATATGCCGTTCGGGACACTCTGATTAAGTCCGCCAAGTTCAGAGGCTGCGAGGGGCGCTTCATGTACGAACGCGAAGCGCTGATCGAAGCGGTTTTGATCAGAGTATCCTGCATTATTCCTCGATGCGGGCGTCCAGCTGGGTTGGCCAGGGATCCAGTCCGGCCCGATGCTCCGCCACGCGCGCGGCAATCTCCTCCAGCACCTCCGGATGCTCTGCGGACACATCGAACCGCTCGGACGGATCGTGCTCCAGATGATTCAGAATCGGGATGTCGTGCGATACAGGGCTATCCCCGATGTAGGCCCGCTGCGTGATGAAATGCGCTTTCCAGGGCCCCACCCGCGCGGCGAAAATGCGCGCGCCCCGGTAGTACAGGATCATGTCGTGGGCGTCCTCGTCACTTCCCCGGAGGATATTCCCGATATCCATCCCGTCGATCGCGCGGTCGTCCGGAACCGGCGCGCCCGCCATGCCCAGCACCGTGGGAAACACATCCATCGCCGTCACGAGCGCCGAATTCACCGCCCCTGCCGGGACCGTGCCCGGCTGCCATGCAAGCGCAGGCGACCGCATGCCTCCCTCGTAGGTGGTGCCCTTGCCGTCCCGCAAAAGCCCCGCCGACCCGCCGTGCGTGCGGAAAATCAGCCAGGGACCGTTGTCGCTCGTGAAGAAAACGAGCGTGTTCTCCGCAATGCCCTCTTCCTCGAGCGTCTGCATCACTTGCCCTACGCTCCAGTCGATCTCTTCGATCACGTCCCCGTAGAGTCCCGCCTTGCTATGACCGGCAAACGCCGCGCTTCGGAAAAGCGGCGTGTGCGGCATGCTGTGCGCCAGATACAGGAAGAACGGCTCCCCGGCATGGTCGCGGATAAAGGCCACCGCCTCCTGCGTATACCGGCGGGTAATCGTTTCCTGGTCAACCGGCCGCTCGATGACCTCCGTATCGCGCAGCAGCGGCACATTCCAGTATTCGGATTCGGGCTCCCAGAATATTTCCTGCCACTCGCCGCCTGCCACGCGATCCATGTCGTTGGAATAGGGAATCCCGTAGTAGGAATCGAAGCCGTGGTTTGTGGGAAGAAACGGTTCGAGATGGCCGAGATGCCACTTCCCCACTATGCCTGTAGCATACCCGGCCTCCTTGAGCGCTTCCGCAATCGTAATTTCGCACGCCGGCAGGCCCAGTTTGGAATCCGGGAAAAACACCCGGCGCCGGTCGCTGACCATCCCGCTCCGGATCGGCAGACGACCGGTCAGCAGCGCGGCCCGGCTCGGGGTGCATACCGAAGCGCCCACATAGAACTGGGTGAATTTCATCCCTTCCGCCGCCATGCGGTCCAGATGGGGCGTGCGGATCGTCGGGTGTCCGTACACACCGATATCGCCGTAGCCGAGGTCGTCCGCAAAGATGAGCACCACATTCGGGGGGCGGTCTTCCTGCGCCGCCGCCGGACGCCCGGCAAACGCCGTCAGACCTGCAAAAAGCGCGGCACACACCAGACAGCGCAGGGAAAGAAAATGGGATCGAAATGCGAAAAACGCCGGAGAACGGATGGCGCCACGCCTCGGAGCAAACATGGAATCGAAGGGCATTTCACGCCCGCGACGCCCCGAATCCGCAGTGTTTTCCGCTGATTTCAACGATACAATCATGATGTCCTTTCCTCGCGAACGTGAAGTGCTGAGCGAAGTGATTTTGATCAGGGTATCCTAAAATACATGCGGGACAAACGGATTTCTCCTTATCTCTCCTTTTTCGCTTCCGCCACGCTCCGGCACAGCGCGCGCGCGTTTTCCGTCAGTTTGCCGAAGGCGCCTTCCGCGATCGCCTGCTTGTCCAGCAGGGAAGACCCTACGCCCACCGCCACGGCTCCGGCGCGGATCCAGTCGCCCGCATTTTCCGGGGATACGCCCCCGGTGGGCATCAATTTCAAGTGGGGCATGGGCGCGAGCACCGCCTTGAAATACGACATCCCCCCCACGCCGGAGGGAAACACCTTGACTACGTCGGCGCCGGCCTCGGCAGCTTCAAGGATTTCCGTGGGAGAGAACGCGCCCGGCATGACAGGCACGCCGCGTTCGTGCGCGGCGTCTATGAGCTCCTTCTTGTACACCGGGCTCACCACATACCGGGCGCCGGCGTCGACAGCCCGGTGCACGCCCGCCGCATCCAGCACGGAACCCACCCCGATCTCCACATCGCTCATGCCGCCGGCCACCTTTGCGATCGCCTGCAAGGCGCCCGGGGTC
>JANQSQ010000482.1 GCA_028283985.1 Rhodothermales bacterium
GGCGCGGCCATTATGAACGGGCGGGCACCTCGCCCAGGCAAAAGTTGGTCGAATTCCGTCGTGATTTTGCCGGACAAGAGCTGTCGCCTGGAGATGAAATCGCCGTGGACGATGTGTTCGAGGAAGGGGATATCGTGGATGTCGTCGGTATTTCGAAAGGGAAAGGTTTCCAGGGCGTGGTGCGCCGGCACGGTTTCAAGGGGGTCGGCTCACGCACGCACGGGCAGCACAATCGGGAGCGTGCACCAGGGTCTATTGGCGCTTCTTCCGATCCTTCCCGCGTGTTTCCCGGCATGAAGATGGCCGGGCGCCAGGGTAACGCTCGTACGACCGTGCAGAATCTTGAGGTGGTGCAGGTGCTGGGCGAGCAGCACGTTCTTTTGCTGAAGGGGGCCGTACCGGGTCCCAGAGGAGGCTTTGTCACGATCCATAAAAAGCAATGAAATGACCGCCCTGTTTCGGGCCGGGGAGATACTCCTCGCAGCCTTTGAACTTCGCGGACTTGATCAGAGTATCCTATGAATGCCAGGGTTTTCGGTTCTGACGGGAGCAAGACAAGGCGCAAGGCGCTACTGGACCCCTCTGTCTTCGCCATTGAACCCAATGACCATGTCATTTGGCTGGATGTGCGGAGAATACAGGCCAGTGCCCGGCAGGGAACGCATAAAACGAAGGAACGCAGCGAAGTGCGGGGGAGCACCAGAAAGATGTATCGTCAGAAAGGTACAGGGTATGCGCGCGCGGGCTCCAGAAAATCGCCGATTCGTCGCAGTGGCGGCACGTTTTTTGGTCCGCGTCCGCGGCAGTACGGTTTCAAAATGAATACGAAGGCGAGTCGTCTTGCCCGCCGGTCGGCGCTCAGCTACAAGGCGCAGGGGGATGCGTTGTGCGTGGTGGGAGCTCTGCAGTACGACAAGCCTGACTCCCGAAAGCTTTCCGAGCTCATGACGACGATGGGGTTTTCCGAAAACAAGGTGCTTGTGCTTACGGAAATGCATAGCCCGGAGGTGTATCGTTCAAGCAGTAACCTTCCGCGTGTCCGGGTTAAGGAGGCGCGGCATGTATCGACTCTCGACATCCTCGAAGCAGATGTAGTGATACTTGAGGAAGGCGCCCTGGCGTTCCTCACTCAGTTGCTGGGGTCAAGTGAAAAGGCTGCGGCCTGAGCCGCGATATTGCGAACGGATCGACAAAAAAATCGCCATGCCTGACGACGTACTCATCCAGCCGCTGGTTACCGAAAAGCTGACACGGCTTATGGAATCGAACCATTATACATTCCATGTTCGGCTGGACGCCAATAAGGTGGAGATCAAAAAGGCGGTACAGGAGCGTTATCCGTCTGTCTCGATCAAAAAGGTTCGCACCTATATCGTTCGGGGCAAGCAGCGCAGTCAGCGTACCCGGCGCGGGATTGTGCATGGACGCACCGCGCAACACAAGCGGGCTATCGTAACGCTTCACCCGGATTCGGAACCGATCGACTTTTTCGAACAGGTTTAATACGCATTGCGAAGCAGGGGCTATCCCCTAATAGATATCGCCTATAACCCATGGCCATCAGGAAAGTAAAGCCGACGTCCAACGCCAGACGGCAATATACGCTCGATGCTTTCGACGACATTACCTCGTCGAAGCCCGAGAAAAGTTTGCTGGCTCCGTTGAAGCACAAGGCCGGTCGTAACAACACGGGTCGGATTACGACTCGTCACCAGGGCGGGGGGCATAAGCGGCGGTATCGCATCATTGATTTCAAGCGCGACAAAACGGGGATCCCGGCCCGGGTCGCTACCATCGAGTATGACCCGAATCGTTCGGCCCGCATCGCGCTTCTGGCGTACGCCGATGGGGAGAAGCGCTATATCATTGCCCCCGACGGGGTGGAAGTGGGTATGACCCTCCGGAATGGTCCGGATGCGCCGCCCGAGCCGGGCAACTGTCTTCCGCTGTCCAACATTCCTCTCGGCACGCAAGTACATGCTATTGAAATGCGCCCCGGAAAGGGAGCGCAACTTGCCCGCTCGGCCGGCGCCGGTGCGCAGCTCACGGCGCGCGAAGGAAAGTACGCTACCCTCAAACTTCCTTCGGGGGAAACCCGCCTTGTTCCTGTGCAGTGCATGGCGACCATCGGTACGGCGAGCAATCCGGATCATATGAACATAGATATCGGAAAGGCCGGACGCAGTCGCTGGCTCGGCATACGTCCGAAGACGCGCGGCGTGGCGATGAATCCGGTTGATCACCCGATGGGCGGCGGGGAAGGAAAGGCGTCCGGGGGGCTTCCGCGTTCTCCGCATGGCGTGCCGGCCAAGGGGTACAAGACACGCAAGAAAAACAAGCAATCCGACAAGTACATTATCCGGCGCCGAAACCGATAGGCGCGTTTCGCGCCTGATCGCTCCCGGAGAGATCAGATTACAGCAAGATGGCACGTTCCCTGCGCAAAGGACCTTACGTTCACTTCAAGTTGCAACGCAAGGTGGATGCCTTGAACAAGAGTAACTCGAAAAAGGTGATCAAAACCTGGAGTCGGGATTCCATGATCACGCCGGAATTCGTAGGGCATACGTTCGCCGTACACAATGGGAAACAGTTTATCCCCGTGTATGTGACGGAGAATATGGTCGGACACAAATTGGGCGAGTTTTCGCCTACACGTTCCTTCCGGGGGCACGCCGGGAAGAGCACGGACAAGCGTATGAAACGATAACGGTAAAAGTCGCGCTCCGCATTACTGCGCAGGCCCTGCCGGCCTTCGCATAGTGTACCAGGACGCATGATGAATATGGAAGCACGCGCCATAAGAAAACATATTCGGAGTTCGCCTCGCAAGATGCGTACGGTGATCAATCTCGTTCGCGGGAAAACGGTTGCCGATGCACTCAGCATTCTGCACTACCAGCCGCACAGGATAACGCGCCCGGTCGAATTGACGATTCAATCGGCGGTTTACAACCTGATGGACAGGAATCCGGATGACCGGTTTGAAGAAAGCGATCTGGTAGTAAAGGAAATACGAGCAGACGAAGGGGTACGCATGAAACGATTTCGTCCGGTGTCCCGTGGCCGTGCGCACCCTATACTCAAGCGTTCGTGCCATCTGACGGTGGTAGTGGCTACGACGGGCGAGACCGAAGGGGAACAGCCGGATGACGACGTGTGAGGCGCCATTGCGCAACCGCAGGACATGACACGCTAAAAAGAAAAAGAGAAAGACATTGGGTCAGAAAACACATCCGGTCGGATTTCGATTGGGCATCATTCGGGGTTGGGATTCCAACTGGTATGCCGCCCGGGATCTCCCGGTAAAACTTGTTGAGGACGAAGAAATTCGCCGGTATCTCGCGACGCGCCTGCGTCGCGCGGGATTAAGCCGTTGCGTTATCGAACGTACGTTGAAGAGCGTGGTGCTGACGTTACATACGAGTCGCCCCGGTGTGGTCATTGGCCGCAGCGGAAGCGAGGT
>JANQSQ010000502.1 GCA_028283985.1 Rhodothermales bacterium
CAGAGCGCCGCTGCATAGTGTCAACAGGCCCTACTCGATAATCAATCCTTTCTCCTTCACGACGGGCGCTTGCCCGCCTCGCAGCACCGAGTTGCCGCCGTACAGGTCACGCTGATCGATCGGCGCCGGCTCCAGCCAGTCTTTTTCCGAAAATTGCCCGCTTTGTCCGTACGCTTTCAGGGCGTTGTCGTACGTAACCGTACGGATCATGTCTTCTTCGATGCCCCGCTCCGCCATGAGACGGGCCGTTTTGGGGACGGCCAGCGGGTCGCTGACGCCCCAATCCGCCGAGCTGTCGATGAAAATGCGCTCGGCGCCGTATTCGCGGACGATTTCGACCATCCGCTCGTTCCCCATTTTCGAGAAAGGGTAAATGGTGAATGCGGCCCAGTAGCCGCGGTCGAGGACTTCCCGGGCCGTTTCCTCGTTGTTGTGATCCACAATGACCCGGTCGGGAGCAAGGCCGATATCGTCACAGGCGTCCATGCTCCGGCTCGTCCCTTCTTTTTTGTTGCGATGCGGGGTATGAATCATCACGAGCATGTCGAGCTCTTTCGCCAGTTCGAGTTGCAGCCGAAAGTACTTGTCTTCGGAGGGCGTCATGTCGTCGTATCCGATTTCTCCGATGGCGACGACTCCTTCCTTGGCGGCGTAGAGCGGCAGGAGTTCCATCACTTCTTCTGCAAGCAGTTCGTTATTGGCCTCTTTGGAATTGAGTCCGATGGTGCAGTAGTGCCGGACGCCGAATTGGCCTGCACGGAATCGTTCCCAGCCCACGATCATGGAGAAATAATCCTTGAAAGCCCCAACCGTGGTGCGCGGTTGGCCCAGCCAGAAAGCGGGTTCTATGACGGCCACGATCCCGGCGGCCCGCATGGCTTCGTAGTCGTCCGTGGTCCGGGAAATCATGTGGATGTGCGGATCGATGAACAGGGAGGGGCGTGTCGGCATAACGGGATGGAGGTATGAACGAAGTCTGTAAAAGCGAGAAGGGTCTGGGGAGCGCCCCTTTCAGCCTATAAGCTTTGCGGGCTTAATCAGAGTATCCCTATGCGGAGCCTTGGATACGGTTCCGGCTGAACGATTCCCAGTTCAACTCGCCGGCTTCGATACGTTGTTTCAGGAGGGGAAATCCGGCGAGCAGTTCGGCGCCGGCACGGGTATTTGAATCGGTGAGCGCCAGCGCGGCGGCTTCTCGTTCCGCCTCTTCGCTACTGTTCAGGACCCGCTGCAGGTCGTCCAGATACCCCTGGTCTGCAAAAGGCCCCACAGGGCGCCAGAGTTCGGGGGAGACGCTGCGCCCGGCGGCCCATCGCTCATGGGCGTAGTCCACGAGCATACGCGCGAGGGCCGGGTTTACGCGCGCGTCCAACCCGTTCACCTTGTACAGGAGGCTGTCGGTAAAGAGGGCCTTGAGCACCATCTGGTTCCATGCGCCCTCGTCGAAATACTCCGAGGGATAGGGGTTATGATGGGCGACGGCCTGGAATACGGAGGTCATATTGCTGCGAATGCCCTCCGCAGCGCGTGCCCGGAAGCGTTCCGGGAAGGGGTAGAGCGGCAACATCCGGTAAAGCGCCGCGGACTCGCGTACATCGGCGGTCGAGAATACTTGCTCGACCATACCGACCCAGGCGTTTTCGTCGGTTGCGGGAAAAGACAGGATCAGGAGGGCGCGGGCTGCCTCGTCGACACTCCAGGCAACCGGATTCCAGCCTGGACGCAGGGCGTCGGCTTGCGCAAGGTCCGCCTTGTCGAGGGCAAGAGTTTCCTTGGGTATCCGGCGGGGGGCGCCGCTGAACGCCAGAAAACATTTGGAAGCGGGAGCGCCCCCTGAAATTTCCGCATGACGCGCGCGCAGCCATTGCATGGCTTCCTCACTGGCTTGCCGCGCAATCCATGCCAGGAGCTGCTCGGGCACACGGGGCAGATCGGCCTGATGCCGGGGGGTGTTCATGGTTTTTTGGGGCCGGGCGGATGGGAGCGCATGGTTATATCATGGGGACCCGTAAAGTTAAGGAACCTCTGATTAAATCCGCATGGGCGAGGACCTTGGGACGCGCCTTCTCTCAAAACATAAACGCGCGGTTGGTCGGGCGTTTGCAGGATATCCCGGGCCCGATGTTTTGTTCGAATGCGCGTCCCAAGGTCTCTGTTCTCGGTGCGATTTTGCGGTTCGGCGTTGGATGATCTTGTTGTGCGCTCCAGGACCCAATCATTGCTTAAGCAGCCTCTGAATTTTGTCGATTTAATCAGAGGTTCCTTAAAAAATCCGCGTTTGTGCGCGACCGTTTTGCGCAGAAAACGGGTGGGGCCAATCAGGAGCCTGCGGGGATCCCGAATCCTGCTGTCGTGTTCCATAATCATATCGTTTTTTCGTTTCCGGTATCCTTCTTGCAAACGTTCCGGCGTCGCTTTTAGCGGACGCTTGCACACAGCGAATCGCATGAAAAAGAACGACTGGATCGGTTTGGGGGCCAGCATTGCGCTGCACGCCGGCGCACTCCTCGGCTTCGCTTTTCTTACGGTAGCGCAGGCCGATTCCCGGCAGATAGGCTTTATAGAGGTGGAATTCGGTCCGTATGCGGAGAGCCGCGCTTCGGAGGAGCCCGCCGCTCCGGAAGCGCCGCAGGAAACCCCGAGAGAACCTGCGCCGGCGCCGGAAGAAGCCAGGCAGGTGGATCTGCCGGACCAGTTGCAACCTGTGGTCGAGGAAGATCAGGTGACGACGCCGGAGGCCGAGGAGGTTTCCCCCGAACGGCAGAACAGCGAGGAAGCGGCGGAAGAACCCGATCCGGAGCCCGAACCGCCGCCCATTCGCCCGCTTGGCAGCACAGTACCCACCGAAGCAGGGGAAACGCGTCCTGCGGAAACGGGAGAGGGGCTGGACGAATCGACCACTGCCCCCTTCGAGATAGAAGGGTTGAA
>JANQSQ010000505.1 GCA_028283985.1 Rhodothermales bacterium
CCGGGGGGCCGAATTGAGCGCCGGCACGGGCGCGCCCCCGTTTCCGTAAATAGCGACGCGGTCCGGATCGATGGCGTCCGGAGAAGGAAAATCGGGAAGGGCGGCCAGGAAATCCCTGTCGATGCGGTACAGCCCCGTATTGTGAACGGGTATCTTGTAGACGACGCCGTTGGCCAGTACGCTTTCCTCAACAGCGAGGTGCGGGTTGTCGTTACGACGGGATGCGACGAGACGGGAAGCCACGACCTGCCGGCTGGCCCCGCTTGCGTAGCGTACGGAAGCACGCACCTGTCGATAGCGGCGAACCACCCCATCCTCGTAGACGAGCAAGCGGACGCCCAGATTGATAAGATGCCGCCCCTGGCTTGTACCCAACCCGTCCAGCCATACTACGGGACCGCTCGTTTCCTGCGCAACCAGCGTATCCCCGACGGGAAGATCCAGTTCGTCGTATGCGGACGCAAGCAACGAAAGACCGGGGACATCCCTCGACGGCAATTCGATCGTTTCCGAAACGGTCGGTATGCCAAAAGACAACATGCGGGCGGTAGAAACCGTAAAGGCTTCGACCGCCGCCGAATCGACAAGAGCTTGCATGGAGGCCGGCCAATCCACCGTAATCTCCACCACCACGCCCTCCGAAGAAGATTCCACCGTACGGATATCCACATCCTGCGCCACGGACACATCCGCCCGAACGACGCACAGGGAAACCGCAAGCAACGCGAACCGAACGCTCATGATACCGTGCCTCCCTCGCCGGATCGCTTACGCGGCAGAGAAAAGCATGCTGTTACGAAATAGGAAAACGAGTAAGGGGAAGAGGGCGAAGCGGGCCGCCCGGTTTCGTAACAGTCGCAGGTCGATAGGCGAAAAGAAGTAAGGAAGCGATACGGGGAGCTGTTATATGGAAATATCGAACCGCGCCGGTGCATCCGATCACACAAATCGGCCCCTTGTTCGACGGCGAAAACAGCCCCTTTATCCGTAAAAAACAAAACCGGGCCGGCAAGGTTCCGCCTGCAGTGCGCCGGCCGGTGAAGTTTCGGCGAAACAGCTACAATTCCTCGAGGGGGCGCTCCTCTGCAACAGCAATTCCCCTGGACGTACGCACGGGCGTACCCACAATCGTCACCGGGTCGTGCTCGAAAAAGAAGTGCCAGCCTCCCTTGACGGCATCTTCAAGAAAACGCGCCTTTTCTTTCAGGGTCACAAGCGGACGCACATCGTACGCCGCAATCCAGGCTCTCCTTAAATGGGCCGCTGTAGGCAGGAGATCCGACACAAAAACGAGCGTACGTTCTTCATCGGATATTTTCACCACTTGCTGCGCCTCCGTATGACCATGCACCACGATCGTCTCGACGCCGGGAAAAAGCGTACCTGGCCCGTCTGCCAGATGCAATTGCCCGGCACGCTCGAGCGGCTCCATATTTTCCTTCATAAATGACGCGGCTTCGCGTGCGTTCGGGTGCAGCGCCCACTCCCAATGCGCGCGCTGCACGTGATACAATGCATTTTCGAAAACCGGGACCGGGCCGTTCGGGCCCGTTGCGGCGCCGCCGCCGCAATGATCGAAATGCAGGTGGGTATACACGACATCCGTCACGTCCGCCGCACAGAAACCTGCCTGATCGAGCGACCTGTGCAACTCGCTATGGGCATAATCCACCGAATAGATGCTTGCGAGCTTGTCATTGAGTTTGGCGCCGATACCGTTGTCGATGAGAATAACGCGCCCGTCTCCCTCCAGGAGCAGGCAGCGCAGGGCAAGAGTAATCCGGTTCCTGTCGTCCGGCCGGATATGGCGCTCCCATAACGCGCGCGGCACCACACCGAACATCCCGCCGCCGTCCAGGCCGAATCGACCTGTCTCGATCGTATGCAATTCGTAGGAACCGATGCGCGCCATCCGCCCTACCGATCGTATGCGTTCGACCTGCCGGAGGCGGAATACCCGGGGATACTCTGATCAAGGCATTGCACAGCCATCATGTACCCACTCCCTCGCTCATTTCCAGCATGCGCTCGATGGGACGGAGCGCCGCCAGGCGCACCGTTTCCTCCATGTGCATCTCGGGATCCTCGAATCGCATGCAGAGATACACTTTCTCGATGGTATTGAGCCGCATGTGAGGACACCGGCTGCATTCGCATCCGCTTTCCGGCGGCGCCGGAATGAAGGTCTTTTCGGGGCTATCCTTGCGCATCTGGTGCAGAATGCCTTCTTCCGTCGCCACGATAAAGGCGTCATGCGCATTTTCCCGGGCAAAGCGGCGAATGGATGTCGTAGAGCCGATATGGTCCGCATGGCGCAACACCGGCTCCTCACACTCGGGATGCGCCAGAACCAGCGCCTCCGGATAACGCACTTTCAGACGCAGCAGTTTACGCTCGCTGAACGTTTCGTGTACGATACATGCCCCTTCCCAAAGCACCATATCGCGCTCCGTTTCGCGCACAAGGTGCCGCCCGAGGTTACGATCCGGCGCAAAAATAATCGGTTGGTCCTCCGGAATGGAGGACACGATATGTGCGGCGTTCGACGAGGTGCAAATAATGTCGCTGAGCGCTTTCACGCCCGCCGTACAGTTAATGTACGAGACCACAAGGTGACCGGGGTGGCGCTTTTTGAACGCAGCCAGTTCGGGGGCCGGGCACGAGTCCGCAAGAGAGCACCCGGCATTCAGGTCCGGCAGCAACACTTTTCGTCCGGGATTCAGGATTTTTGCCGTTTCCGCCATGAAATGCACGCCGGCGAATACGATGATGTCCGCGTCCGTTTCGGCAGCTTTCCGGGCAAGCCCCAGCGAGTCGCCTATATAATCGGCGATGTCCTGAATGTCCGGTTCCTGATAATAGTGCGCCAGGAGCACCGCGTTCTTTTCCTGCTTCATCCGTTCGATTTCCTCAAACAGATTCAGCATGGGATCGACGGGTGCATCGATAAAACCGGTCTCCCTGTCCAATACCGGAATGTCCACCATAATGCACAGGAGAAATAGTGACCGTACGGTAACGTATCTCCGCTCGTAAAAGCATTACAAGGATACTCTGATCGAAACCGCTTTCGATCAGAGTATCTTT
>JANQSQ010000506.1 GCA_028283985.1 Rhodothermales bacterium
ACGGGGGGCACTTGCCGCAGTCTGCGGGAAGCCGGTTTGCCGGTTACCGATGTATCCGATGTGACGGGATATCCTGAAATACTCGATGGGCGCGTCAAAACGCTGCATCCCGCTATACACGGAGGCCTGCTGGTCCGGCGGAACGACGCGGAAGACATGAACGCGCTGGACGCGCTCTCCATTATTCCGATCGACCTCGTCGTGGTTAATCTGTATCCCTTCGAAGAAGTCATATCAAGGGATGTTACAGAGGCTGAGGCCATAGAGAACATTGATATTGGCGGCCCGACAATGATCCGCGCCGCCGCCAAAAATTATTTTTACACCGGGGTCGTTACCTCCCCGGCGCAATATGAAATGGTGGCCGGCGAACTGATCGAGTCAGGCGGTGGGCTTACCATGGCAACGCGTCGAGCGCTCGCTCAGGAGGCGTTCCGGCGCACCGGAACGTACGACCGGGCCATTGAAACCTGGTTCGCAAAGCACAACAAATCGGGCAACGACGACCATGTATCCGATCTGCCTGCCGGACTGCATACCGGCTTGCGCAAAAAACGCTCGCTCCGATATGGCGAAAATCCTCATCAGCAAGCAGCATTATATGGCGAAGCCGAAGATACCTGGACGCAAATCCATGGCAAGGAGTTGTCTTTCAACAATCTCATAGACCTCGATGCGGCATTGCAGCTCATTGGCGAATTCGGCACAGATACGCCGGCTTGCGCGATTCTGAAGCATACCAACCCGTGCGGCGTAGCCGTAGCCGACACCCTGGAAAACGCCTGGACCGGAGCGTTCGCGACCGATCGGCAATCGCCGTTTGGCGGCATTGTGATCGTCAACCGCCCGCTGGATCGGGCCACCGCAGAGGCTATCGATTCCATTTTCACGGAAATTATTATCGCGCCGGAATTCGAATCGGGCGTTACGGAATTACTGAAGAAGAAAAAAAATCGGCGCCTGATCCGTTCGGGCGGCGCCGTACGCGAAACGCCGGCGCTCGACATGCGCAGCATCTCAGGCAATCTGCTCGTGCAAACGGCAAACGCCCCCCTTCCCTCTCCGGAAGTTTTGCGAAATAATCTGCAGGTAGTGACCGAACGCGCTCCTGACCAGCGCGAATGGCAGGATCTCGATTTTGCCTGGCGGGTCGTCAAGCATGTCAAGAGTAACGCGATTGTCTACGCCTGCGACCGTCGTACGATCGGTATCGGCGCCGGACAAATGAGCCGTATCGACGCTTCCGAAATCGCTGTAATGAAAGGGAAAAAATCGGAACTCGACTTTAAAAACTCGGTGATAGCATCGGATGCTTTTTTCCCGTTTGCCGATGGCCTGGTCACAGCGGCAAAAAGCGGAACCCGGGCCGTCATTCAGCCAGGCGGTTCCCGACGAGACGACGAAGTAATCGCTGCAGCGAACGAATACGGCATGGCGATGATATGTACGGGAGTACGCCATTTTCGCCATTAGCCATTTTGGGTACGCCAGTAAACCGGCGGATCGGGCGAATCTATTCTCCGGCGCGCTCGTTTACGATCTGCAAACACATTAGGACGTAGAACTACCGGCGATTCTTCTGAACCGTTTCCCTGGAAACGCAATGGGTTTTTTGAATTTTTCTTCGGACGTAGCCATTGATCTCGGCACGGCGAATACCCTCATTTACATCAAGGAACAGGGTATTGTGCTCAACGAGCCCAGCATCGTTGCCGTGAACCGGAGCACAGGGAAAACCATGGCGATCGGGTACGACGCCCAGAGAATGCATGAGCGTACTCATAAACAAATAGAAACCATCCGCCCTCTCAAGGATGGCGTGATCGCCGATTTCGAAATTGCCGAGCAACTTATCCGGGGACTGATTCGCAAAGTGCGGACGGGCTGGCTCGCGTCCATCCATAACATGGTTGTCTGCGTACCCAGCGGCATCACCGAGGTGGAAAAGCGGGCCGTACGCGACTCGGCAGAGCACACCGGCGCGCGAAAAGTGTACCTCATTGACGAACCGATGGCTGCGGCCATTGGAATCGGGCTGGACGTGAACGAACCGGTCGGCAATATGATTGTGGACATCGGCGGAGGTACTACGGAAATTGCGGTCATTACGCTTTCGGGTATCGTGATTAACGAGTCCATACGCATCGGGGGCAATGAACTCGACAACGCCATCGTGCAGTACTTCAAACGGAATCACAACCTGCTTATTGGCCAACGAACCGCCGAACGTATGAAATGCGAAGTGGGAAGCGCCCGCGAACTCGATCCGGAACTCGAAATCGCAGTACGAGGACGGGATCTGGTAAGCGGTATCCCCAAAGTGCGTAACATTTCTTCGGAAGACATCCGCGAAGCATTGCGGGATCGGATCGAATTGATCATCGCAGCCATCCTGCGCTGCCTGGAACGTACGCCGCCGGAACTCGGCGCCGATGTATTGGAACGCGGTATTATGCTGACAGGTGGAGGCGCTATGCTGAAGGGCCTCGACAGCTTGATCCGAAGCCGTGTGGAACTGCCCGTGCATCAATCGGAAAACCCATTGTATGCGGTGGCGCAAGGTACCGGGAAGGTGCTTGAGAACCTGAAGGATTACCACAATGTCCTTTCATGAACACCCGTCTTCTGGATCATATTCGGGATGGGTTGTTTCTCGGCGCGCTTCTCATCATTGCCGGGCTGATCATGTTGACGGCAAACCGGGGTATTGTACGCAGCATGCAGATCGGAGCGCTTGAAACCACGGCATGGCTGGAAGCCCGCTACGCCCGGGTGGCCCAGAATTTCAATGCAATCTCCGAAAACAGCGCCTTGCGCGAGGAGAACATCCGACTCTCCGGTCAGATCGCGCGTTCCCGCGAAGCACTGATCGAGAACGAGCGGCTCCGTCATCTTATCGGATACCGCGATGAAGCCACGTATAACCTGCTCCCTGCGCAGATAATCAACAAAGACATTACCGGACAATGGAACTACCTTACACTCGATGTAGGCGAGGCAGACAGCGTAACGACCCACATGGCCGTCATAAACGAACGCGGCGTCATTGGGTATACCACACTGGTGAGCAGGCAGTATTCGAAGGTAATGCCCTACGTCAATACGGAAGTATATATTTCTGCAAAAATCCAGCCGTTGCAGGCCCACGGAATCATTCGCTGGGACGGAGTGCGCACAGATCGACTGCATCTCGATTCTATCGTCAAGACGGAACCCGTCGAAACGGGCCAATCCGTCGTTACTGCAGGATACAGCAGCATTTTTCCGGCGGGCCTTCCTATCGGCTCCATAGATTCCGTCTCGGTCAGACCCGGACGGGATGAACTTACGGTATTCGTCCGCCCCGCCGCTTCCATATCGACGGCAGAACATGTCTTTGTGGTGCGAGAGCGACCCGACCCGGAGCGCATCGAATTCGAACAACAGGACATCCGTTAAAATTCCTCATCATACCCTTCCTTCGTCACCCTTCCCGGTAGAAACATGGGCGGCAAACGTTTTATCGTCCTCCTGTTCCTGTGCGCTGCAGCGAACTGCCTCACGGCAGCGCATGCCCAGGAGAGCGAGGGCATTCGCCGTCTCCGCAATCCCATCGATCGTCTGCTGGATGCAGAGCCGTTTCAGAACGGGTTCTGGGGCGTGCATATTGTGGATATCGAAAGCGGGCGCGTCCTCTACGCGCGTAACGCCGGTAAATCTTTTGTACCTGCTTCGAACACAAAACTCTATACCACGGCCGCCGCCCTGGATCTGCTCGGACCGGACTATCGCTTCGAAACCAGGCTGTATGTCGACGGGATGGTGGACGAAGAGGGCGTGCTTCACGGCAATGTAATCGTGCGCGGCGGGGCCGATCCCACACTGGGCGGACATTACCTGAGCGATTCGGGAGACTGGGACGAAGACATCGACGCCCTCCGCATCTTCCGTGATTGGGCGGATTCGCTGCGGACCGCCGGCATACGCCGCATTACAGGCGATCTCATAGGCGACGACGACGTGATCGACGACGTCCCGCTGGGCGTAAACTGGTCATGGGACGATGAAACCTGGTATTACTCCGCACAGCTTGGAGGACTGGCGTTCCATGACAATGTCATTCACTTGTACGTAGACGGGCGCACGCCCGGTATGCCTGCCAACCTGACCTGGGAACCGCTGAACACGGACTACATACAGGTTATTAACAGGACGATTACTACAGAACCGGGCACGGTTCTGAAAGAAGGCTACAGCCGACAACGCGGCGCAAACACGATCGAGGTTACTACGCGCGTACCCGCAGGGTACAGTGAACTTGAAGAAATTACGGTCGAAAATCCGACCGGATACACGGTGTATGTGCTGCGGGAAGCGCTGCTCCGATCAGGAATCGCCGTGGCGGGCGATCCCGTGGACGTGGACGCCTTGTCCATCAAACCCGCATACGAAACGCCATCGTATCGTCGCGTGGCGATCCACCGTTCGGCCCCGCTCCCGGAAATTGCCTCCCTGATCAATAAACCCAGCCAGAACCTTTACGCCGATCTTCTGATGAAAATCCTTGGAGCGGCGCTTCCGCAAGAAGACAGCGACCTCGATCCGGGATCGGCGGCCATGGGTATTGAAACAGCGATGGGCACGTTCGCGCGAGCCGGCGTCGACACGAGCGCTATCCGGCTGGTGGATGGGTCGGGGTTGTCACGCCTGAATCTGGTTGCGCCGGAGATGACCACTGCACTCTTGTCCTTCATGTGGACCCACCCGTACACAGAGGTGCGCGATGCGTTTTACGATTCACTGCCCGTCGCCGGACAAAGCGGATCATTGAAACATCGTATGCGGCAAGGACTCGCGACAGGAAATATGCGCGGCAAGACAGGCACCTTGACCTTTGCGAGCAGCTTGAGCGGGTATGTCCGGGCCAATGACGAACGCATGCTCGCCTTTTCCATTATGTCCAACCACCATATATCGGGTTCTACCGACATCCGCAGAATACAGGATGCTATCGTGGAGTTGCTGGCGGGATTCGAGTAAATCACCGGTGAAATACTGTTCTGCCTCCTTCAAAACAGGACCGTTTTACCAGAACCTTTTAGAGATACTCACGTCTATACCCGATACAGACTCGTGATTATCAGGAATGAAAAGAACATTATTTCGAGGAGCGAACGAAAAAAGACCTGGATGACGCCTGCGAATGTTTCCGTATACCCCAACATGCATGGAACGACTGTTCTGGGATTGCGGCACCGTGGAAAAGTAGTACTCGGTTCCGACGGACAGGCCACCATGAATAATGTCGTCGTAAAGCACCGGGCACAGAAGGTACGCACGCTTTACGACGGCAAAATACTTGCAGGCTTTGCAGGCGCCACCGCCGACGCCTTCACGTTATTCGAACGTTTCGAGGAAAAACTGCAACAATATGGTGGAAACGTAACCCGCTCGGCCGTCGAACTTGCCAAAGACTGGCGTACCGACCGCTATTTGCGCCGGCTTGAGGCATTGCTTGCTGTCGGCGCCCCCGAACGGCTGTTACTGGTAAGCGGTACAGGGGACGTCATCGAGCCGGACGATGAGATTGTCGCCATAGGATCGGGCGGGGCCTATGCGCTTGCCGCTACCCGCGCCACCCTGCTTCACGCCAACCATCTCGAAGCCCGAAACATTGTTGAACAAGCGCTTCGCATCACTGCCGGCATTTGCATTTACACGAACGATCGCTTGTCTGTTCTGGAAATAGACGCAATGGACGCCGACTAAACGGCAAGCGGGCGGACCGCGCCCGAATACAACACGAAATTCCCCCAATATCTTTAATAACGAACAAAGTATTCCAGCCATGTCCTATACGCGAAAAACAAGCAAAACCATCCGGGATACGGGAAGCACCGTACTTTTTGTCGACTATGACGATCTGCACCGGAGCCTGACCCGGCTCACCCACAATGAAAATGCATCCGTGAAAGTGATTTCGGAAATGATCGACGCACTCCGGGATAACGTTCCGGAAGAAGGCCCCATCACGGAAACACGTGCGTACGGTGATTTCGCATCGCTTCACAGGGCCGGGGATCAGGCAAAAAACATGCTCTATATGAAGGGCATCGAAACCCGCTATGCACCGAATGCGAACCGGGACAGTACGATCGAACTGCAGATTGGCATAGACGCCATGGAATTGCTGCACAACCGGTCTGACGTTGCCCGCCTCCTGCTGCTCAGCGGGCAGCGCATGTATCTTCCGCTTGTACAGGTTTTCAGGAAATACGAACGGGATATCCTGGTTGCGAGCCTTGCAGACCCCGCTTCTCCGGAGCATGGCTTTTCCGGAGGAAGCGACTGGTTCCTGTCGGCCCGGGAATTGTTGAGCGCTTCGGCTCGGGAGTTTCTGAATGCACCGTCTACGGCCACGGCGTCCCGGGGGAAGATATCTCCGGTCCAGCGCAGACCCCGTATAGCCCCGGCGCCCGTCGAACGCAGGCCGCCCCGTACGGCCCCTCCTGCCCCTACTGGCTCTCTCGAAGAAATTGACGATCCGATCCTCGTTCGCACCCTGGAAATCATTGACGATCACTTCGGACAATACGACGAGGTGTATCTGACGCCGTTGCTTCGAAAACTCTCGGATCTCGTGGACGAACGCCGGTACGACCCCAAAAATCTTATCAGCGACCTCGAAGAACAACAAGCCGTGCGGCTTGAAAAACGCAGCGGCTTCCCGCACGACTACACCGTGCTCATCCTCGACGAACGGCATCCGACCGTCGCCCGTATCCTGTCCGGAAGGCAAAGCAGCGCAGACCTCCAGGACCCGGACGGCACATCTTCTTCCTGGTATTACGGCGAAGACGATACGTCCGAAGATACCGAGAATGGTATTCGAATGAACGTCGACAAGGAGGAGGAATCCGGGGAATACGAAGAGGATACGTTCGACTACGACGAATACGACCGGGATATCGGCGCCAGCGCCTAACGGCTGGAACAAGCGCGCCCCTGTGAAGAACCCGGATTCCTGTTATGTGCAGCATGACGACAACACTCTGTAAACCCGATGAAATGACCCCGCGTGAAATCGTGGCGGAACTCGACAAGTATATCGTCGGGCAGGATGACGCCAAAAAGAACGTGGCGATCGCGCTGAGAAATCGGTGGAGAAGAAGGAATGCATCGGAGGAAATGCGCGATGAAATCATCCCGAACAACATCCTGATGATTGGCCCGACAGGCGTCGGGAAAACCGAGATCGCGCGTCGTCTTGCGAGGCTGGCAGGCGCTCCTTTCATCAAGGTGGAAGCCACGAAGTTTACGGAAGTCGGCTACGTAGGACGTGATGTAGACAGCATGATCCGGGATCTGGTCGATATCGCTATCAACATGGTTCGGGAGGAGCAAACTGAGATTCTGAAGGAGCGCGCGCAGGAAATGGCCCAGGAGCGCATCCTGGATATTCTCGTCCCGCCCGCACAGAAGCCGGGGGCTGCCGCCGTCGGAGCCGATTTTACCGTACAGCGACCTGAAAGCAATGGAGAAAATGCGGCCGAAAGCGAGGGAGACTCGACAAGCCGAACGCGTGAAAAATTCCGAAAAAAGCTTACTGCAGGCGAATTGGAGGATCGGGAAATCGAAGTAGAAGTCTCGGCGGATAACGCACCCATGCTGCAGGTCTTCGGCCCCATGGGTATGGAGGAAATGGGGATGAACCTCCAGGATATTTTCGGGGAAATAGGAAACCGGCAACGGAAAAAGCGTCGGGTAAAAATTGCCGAAGCCCGTACCCTCCTGTCGAAGGAGGAAGCACAGAAACTGATCGACATGGACAAGGTGAAGAAAGAGGCCCTTGAGCGTGTGGAAAACTCCGGCATTGTCTTCATCGACGAAATCGACAAAGTGGCGGGACGAAGCGCAAAAGGCGGCGGCCCGGATGTCTCCCGGGAAGGCGTGCAACGAGACCTGCTCCCTATGGTAGAGGGATCGAACGTAACCACAAAGCACGGTATGGTGAAAACGGACCATATCCTCTTTATAGCAGGCGGTGCATTCCATGTCTCCAAGCCCAGCGACCTCATCCCGGAAATGCAGGGACGTTTCCCGATCCGGGTCGAGTTGCAAAGTCTGGGGGAAGAAGATTTCTACCGGATTCTCACTGAGCCGAGAAATGCGCTCCTGAAGCAATATGCAGCGCTTCTTGCTTCGGAAAACGTGCGCATCGAATTCACGGACGGCGCAGTACGACGTATCGCGGCCGTTGCGGCCCAAGTGAACGACGACGTGGAAAACATAGGAGCGCGCCGGCTGCACACCATCCTGACCACGTTGCTCGAAGACATCCTGTTCGATACTCCCAACGATCACCGGGCGGAAATTCTCATCGACGAAGCGATGGTGAACGAAACATTGAACTCGGTGATCGAAAACCGGGACCTGAGCCAATACATTTTATAAACCGGATAAACCGGATCGGAGCAGTCGAGACATTCCTGCAACGATGCAAATCAGGCAGCAGACAGGAAGCGACGCACAAATCGGCGCCCTTGTGGGGAAACATAACCCTCATCGTATTCCATGAACCGCGTCTGCCCGAATCATGCGGCGCCTGTGCAGGGTGACGAAGCGGAACGCTGGCGGGCGCTGCAGGCCGTTTCCGCACCACACAAGCCGTTTTGCCGTCTCGACTACGTACGCGCCGTAGCTTCCGAAGCGGGATTACATCTCGATATCCATATCATTTCGGAGAACGGAGAAGATCTGGCCGGTGCGGCCGTCACATGGAAACGCCGCGGTCCCTGGCGCGAAGCTATCGTGCCCCCTTTCACTCCATTTTCGGCGCTGATTCTGCGCGATGTTCTGAATCCATCCGATATTCATTCCCGGACCACCCCGCTTGAATCCCTGCTTGCCGAACTGGAAGCCGGATATGATCGAATTCACGTGCATCTGGACCCGGAATACGCCGATATACGTCCCGCGCAGTGGAGGGGATGGACCACACGCCCGCTATATACCTACCGGCTGAACACCGCGGACGGCCCCGAAACCTGGTCAAAAGGCGCCGCCCGCACCTTTCGTAGCGGAAAGGACGCCTACGATCTGCTCGAAGGAAACGGGATGGGTAGCGCCACAGCCCTGTTGGCTGCGGCAAGCTACGCCCGGCAGCGCCGTAAAATCCCGCTGGATAAGGATGCGCTCGAAGCGCTTGTGCGAACTGCCGAAAGTACCGGGATGGCTTCTTCCTTTGCCGTCCGGCGCCGCGACAGTGGAGATATGCAAGCCGGCGTCGTCGTGCTCCACGCAAACCGAAAGGGCTATTACTGGGTGGTCGGCAGTGTCCCGGGCCCGGCCATGACGGTACTCCTCGGCAAAATGCTTCCGAAACTGCATGCTTCCGGTATCGAAGAATTCGATTTGATGGGGGCCAACACGCCGACCATCGCCGAATTCAAACGACGCTTCGGGGCCAGGCTCACGCCATACTACCGCATCGGGTTCTGCAGGAAGGCCATGCTGCAATGGCTCTATACGCTTCGGGAAAGGAGGGGGTAACGTCATCGTACAACCGACGCATATCCCGACTTCCCGGACAGATCGGCATAATACGGACGATCGCAGTCGGCAAAGCATGGAATCCCGCCCCCCGCTCTTTGTACTGGCCGGCGCCTTGCTCTGTTATTATTTGCGTTTCGGGTACGATTATGCCCACGGCGATCAGGACGAATTCATTCCGTATCTGCTTCACCGATCGGATCCCGCCCTGTTTGCCGCGGACTGGCTCGTACACATTCAAGCCACCGAATTCAGCGTACGCACCTACTTCGTATGGCTTGTGCAGTCCTTTTCCGCGATCATGCCCGTCTGGCTTGCCGTACTGATCCTGTATGCGGTTTGCTGGCTGTGCATTGCGTGGACGGTATGGAAAATCGCCTGGTACTTCACCGCGGATCGTCTCGTTGCTTCCGGAGCGGTGTTCGTGACGCTTGTAGCCACTCCGGTATGGACGCTGGGGGGCAATGATCTGGTGCATGGCATACTCGTTCCCAGCATGGCCGGCTGGGCAATCGGGGGCCTTGCCGTATATCTTTTTCTGAAATCGCGCCCGCTTGCATCGGCCGTATTTCTTGGCGTGGCATGCTGGATGCAGGCCCTGGTGGGACTTCAACTTGCCGCCCTCCTGTGCATTATCCAGGCGCTGGCCTGGTTGTGGGAGCGAAAACGCCCTTTGCGACGCCTTGTCGCATTTTCCCTTGTCTTTGCGGCTTGCGCCCTGCCGACGCTCGGGCCGATTTTCCATCAGCAGGTTCTTGCAACGACGCCGCAGGAAACGGACCCCTCCCTATTCTACATTATGGCGGAATTCCGAAATCCGCATCACTATCTGCCCGGGTCGTTCCATCCCAAAAGAATGTTGGGGTTCGCCCTGATCGCCGGCGCCGGACTCGCGGCCCTTGCATGGCAGCCGGTCAGGCAACAGCTCCGGCACAAAAAATTTTTTCTGCGCATCCTCGTGGCCATAGCCGGGTTCTGCATAACGGGATGGGTCTTCACGGAAATCATCCCTGTGCTGGCGATTGCGAAGCTGCAACTGTTCAAGACCACCGTACTGGCAAAACTGTTGCTGATCATTACGGCAGGAAGCGCGGTAAATGTCTTGCTGCCTCATGGAATCCGCCGGATGCTGCATGGGGGTTTGCGTCATGAACGCATTGGGGCGATCGCGGTCGTTGCAGCCTGGGTTATCGCCATAGCGCTCACCCTGCCCGAAAACGGCTCTCTGCACAATCATGTAGGCCCCTGGCAGCGGGCTGCGGCCCCAATAGGCGCCGCGCAGAAATGGGTACGGACGCACACCCCGCACGACGCCGTATTTGCAACGCCTCCCTCCTTGTCCAGCTTCCGGTCGGAGGCGCGACGCGCCATCGTGGTGAACCACAAGGCGATCCCGTTCACGGACCGGCATATGATTACCTGGTTCGGACGACTGACCGATCTGGCGCCGGTCGGTCGGCCGGAACGGGGCGCGCCGGACCTGCTCTACAGACTGGACACCGCCTTCGAGTCGCTCAACGAACGCCAGCTTGTCGAACTCGGACAACGGTACGAATTCCGCTATGTGCTTCGGAGCACGCCCCTTCCCGAACCGCTCTCCGCATTCCGGCAGGCATTCAGC
The DNA here is from genome assembly GCA_028283985.1 of Rhodothermales bacterium. Taxonomy (GTDB): domain Bacteria; phylum Bacteroidota; class Rhodothermia; order Rhodothermales; family VXPQ01; genus VXPQ01. The sequence continues at coordinate 11,153 of JANQSQ010000506.1, forward strand.
GCGGAAAATCTGTTTGTGTATGAGCGTTCGAACCACAGAGAGGATATATCCAGGCAGCCCGACCACCCGGACGGATCGGGCCATTCCGGGGAATCTCACTCAGGAAAGCCCCCGTCCCCCGCAGATTCGACCCCCACGATATGAAGAACCTACGGACCTGGATCGGGCAGCTTTATGCGCGGGAAGGATTCCGCGGGCCGGTAATGACCCTTCTTTCCGGTACGGCGGTCACGTTCGTCATCTCGTATCTGGCTCTTCCGGTACTCACCCGCTTATTTACAACCCAGGCCTTTGGGATCTCCGATTATTTCATAACGATCGTGAGCGTCCTGACGGCGCTCGCCGCCTTACGCTACGAGGAAGCCGTCATGCTGCCCGAACGCGACCAAAGGGCGCGCACCGTCCTGTGGTTGGCGGGAATCGTCACGATTGGCGTCACGGCCATTGTAGCTGTGGCCTCGCTATGGAGCCGGGAAATCACCTCCCTGCTGGGCGCCCCTCAAGAGATTGCTCCCTGGTTGTGGCTGGTCGCGCCCGTGTTGCTGCTGATACGGTTCGGAAAACTCGCCGAAGCATGGCTCACGCGTAAACGGGCGTTTCGTACGATTACCGGTGCGGAAGCAACCAACAAGATATCTACCATTTCCAGCCGCATCGGTCTCGGTGCAGGTACGAGCCTCGGCGCAGGCGGATTGATCGGGGGATTCATCGCCGGCCAGGCGTTGGGGGCGGCGTATTTCGGGGCAGCGCTTCTGCACCGTATCAAAGCGGCCAGTGTGCGGCGCCCTTCGATGAGGGAACTTCGATCCGTGGCCCAACGCTACCGACGGTTTCCCCTGTACGCTATGCCCTCTTCGCTGCTGAATACCGTATTGGGCCGCCTGCCCGTGCTTCTACTCCCGGTCTATTTCGGGTGGGAGGTAACAGGCCTGTACGGACGCGCTTTCACCGCGCTGGCCATCCCGTTAAGTCTCATCGGAACGGCGGTATCGCAGGTTTTTTTCGTGGACGGCGCAATAGCCTACCGGGAAAACCGACTGGCCGCTTTTACGGAAAACGTGCATGCGCGCCTGGTCATGGTCGGCATGTTTCCTTGCATGCTGCTGGTGGCTGCCGGGCCGGAATTGTTCGCTTTCGTCTTCGGAGCCGGCTGGCGAGCAGCCGGCGTCTACGAACAGTACCTTGCTTGCTGGTTCTTTCTGAGCGCCGTCGCCTCCCCGCTCACACGGCTCTTCGACATTCTCGAACTGCAACGCGCGGAATTGGGGATCAGTATCGGATCTTTTCTGCTTCTCGCAGCGGCTCTGTTCTGGGGTGGAAATACGGGCAACGTCCTGCTTACGATGGGTCTGATGGCCGGGGCCGGGGCATTCGCGCGGATCTTCCAGATCGTCGCAATGCTGAAGTTTGCAGAAGTGTCCCTGCGACGCGCCGGAAGCGCCTATATTCGCTATGCCCTTATCGCACTACCCCCGGTGGCATGTGTCTGGTTGGTCCGGGGGATATGGCCTGCGTGGGCGGTTGCCCTGACAGCAATCGTGGCAGGCGCCGCCTATTTAGGCTTCGTCGTATGGCGGGAAAGAATGTGGCCGGGCGCAAAAGGGACGCCGGCAACGAGCCAGAGCGACGAGAACGAGCAATAATCAGGGGTAAAGGGCCTATCCGTTACAGGATGGAGCGAAACGTAGGCGGTAATCCGTTCCCCTCCGAATGCACAGATTCCGGACTTTCGGCGACATCGGACTGCGCGTCGCCGCAATACGTATCGAATGCATGCACAAGATCGCCGGCTATTGCACTGGCGCTGCGCCCCTCGATATGGCGACGCTCCATGACATACACCGGCTCGCCTTCCTTCAGCAGGGCAAAGAACGGCGATGAGGGAGGGATGCCCACAAGATACTCGCGCAGATGAGCAGTGGCTTCAAGGTCCTGGCCGGCAAAAACGGTTACTTTCCGATCAGGCTGCACGGGATGACGGAGCGCCATGGCTATCGCCGGACGAGCGCTTGAAGCAGCACAGCCGCATACCGTGTTGATGACGACAAGCGTAGTTCCCTGCTTGCTTTCCTCAAGAGATTTCTCGACTGCCTCCGCATCGAGCAATTCTTCGACGCCCAGTTGCACGAGTTCCTGCCGCATGGGCGTTACAAGGGCTTCGGGATAAGGCATGATACCAAAAAGGTTGGATGGGTCGATAAAATACAGTCGGGAACGGCATACCGGCGCAGCATACTGCTTGCGTATGCACTGCATACCCCATATGCCGTATCTTTCCATGCAGGTACCTGTATGCCTTTCCTTTGATCCCGCAAAGTACGAAGACGACAGGTAACCCAGGAAGCATTTCCACAGGCGGTTTTCCCTTGACGAAGCAGATAAAACAGGATGTAATCGCCCCACCATTTTCAGGATATTCTCTCAAAGCCGAGTAGAAATAGCACAAAAAAGGTGTAGAAATGGAGTAGAAATGGGGCAAAATTGATTATATCCCGCACACTCCGGAAATGCCGTCATGAGGAATTTTCCAAAGAAACGTACGTGCTCTCCTCTAACAGGGTTGGTGCTTTTCCTGCTTGTTTCCGGGTGTGCATCGTCCGGCGCGATGAACAGATCGGGAACGGTTGAATCCCGTATCCGCGCCGAGTACGCCCACTGGCGCGGAACCCCATATTTGTTGGGCGGGACGACGAAAAGAGGGGTCGATTGTTCGGCGTTCGTACAGCACGTATATGCCGATGCTTTCGGAATCGATCTTCCCCGCTCCACCGCGGATCAGGTCCGGGAAGGCCGCCAGGTACAGCCGGCGCAATTGAGGGCTGGGGATCTTGTGTTTTTCCGGCCGCCGGGCGCCTCGCGACATGTGGGTATCTATCTGGGAAACGGGACCTTCACACACGCTTCCACATCGCAAGGCGTTACCCTCGGCTCTCTGGAAGAGGCATACTGGCAATCCGCATACTGGACCTCCCGTCGTCTGCTCGACGGCCGGGGCAATCCCCCCCGGAAGACACAGGATAAAGACCGGGCCCAACCCAAACGGCAAACGGCAAAAAGACCGGGGTGGTGAATGGAACAGGTCATGCCGGATATACGTTTACCGGCCTTCTCTGAGGTCGTTTTGTCATCGAGTGTTTTCGCGACCTGCGCACTGCCGGGCTGCTTGCCCGTATGGTCACCCTTCTTTCCCCAACCATCAGGAACGCGTATCTCCACGCAGGGCTCGAATATCGTATATCTGACCCGGGAGGGACTCGAAAAACTCAAGGAAGAGTTGCGCTTCCTGAAGACAAAAGAGCGTATCCGTATTTCCAAATCTATTCAGGAAGCACGGGAAAAGGGCGACCTGTCCGAGAATGCAGAATATGACGCTGCAAAGGAAGCCCAGGGGCTCCTCGAAGCACGGATCGCCAAAATGGAAACGACGGTATCGCAGGCCCGCCTTGTGGACGAGAAGCAGGTGGACCCCGAGAAGGCGTATATTCTATCCAACGTCCGCGTAAAAAATCATGGAACGGGCTCCGAGCAAACCTTCCGGTTGGTTTCGGCGGCGGAGGCAGACATCCGAACAGGAAAAATCTCCGTGACAAGCCCGATCGGAAGCGCGCTTCTTGGAAAAGCGCCCGGTGACGTCATAGAGGTGGACGTACCGGCAGGTACGGTGAAAATGGAAATCCTCGAAATAAGCCGGTGATGCACAGATCCGCCTCCGGGCTTACAGGCGTCGCACATCCACCGTCAGATCCTGCAAACCCGTTCCCTTTGCCACAAGCCGGTCCCCGTCCTCCACGGCCGCAACGCCCTCCGGCGTACCCGTATACATAAGATCGCCGGGCATCAGCGTAAAGACGGACGAGGCATATGCAATGAGTTCGTCCACGCCAAACAGCATGCGGGAAACACTCCCCTGTTGCCGGAGCGTCCCATTGACGTGCAGAGAAATACTGAGGCGGCGAGGATCGGCAATGTCGCGGGCAGGTGTGAAAGCGCCCAATGGAGCAAAGGTGTCGAATCCCTTTGCAACCGACCAGGGAAGACCGCATCGCTTGGCCTCGGCCTGCAGATCCCGAGCCGTCATATCGATTCCGAGCGCGTACCCTTCCACATGCTTCAGGGCGTCGGACACGAGAATATTCTTGCCTTTTTTTCCAATAAGGACAACCAGTTCCACTTCATGATGCACCTCCTGCGAGGCAGGCGGCAACAGCACCTCTCGGCCATCTCCGATCAAAGCGGTCGGGGGCTTTAGAAATAGCACCGGCGCCTCAGGTATGTCACTCTGCATTTCGGCAGCGTGCGCGGCATAGTTGCGTCCGATACATAGCACTTTTCCGGGCCGGATATTCAGGCCGGATATCGGCAGGTTTATGTCCATGACAGGCTTACCGATGGGGATACGTTTCTGCATAGCGCCCGAACGATCTAATCATACGGAACACGAAATTTTTTGCTTTGTTACATTTTGTTGCGCATTCGATGCAGCGCCGGGAAGGTGGAAGACAGGCTGTACGAAGGCCGCTTCCGAAAGCATCTTCAACGCCGCAGACATGAATCCGTTGTCACAGGAAGACACGCTCTCGCGTCGGTACCCAATCCGGCGCCCAAAAGAAGAGAAAAGAATATGTATGCCATCGTAGAAATCGCCGGCAAGCAATTTTCGGTTCGCGAAAAAGATCGGCTGATCGTCCCGCATCTGGAAGGAAAAGCGAACGATTCCGTTACATTGGACCGTGTACTATTGATAGCCGGAAACGATGAGGTGCAGATTGGAACGCCGGTCGTACCTGACGCCTCGGTAAAGGCAACGATCCTCGAGCATGTCAAGGGCGATAAAATTCTTGTCTTCCGCAAAAAAAGGCGCAAGCGATTCAAGGTAAAACGCGGGCATCGCCAGCCCTATACGCGTATTGAAATCGGGACGCTTTCCCCCGGCGGCGAGAAGAAAAAGGAAACCGCAACAAAGAAACCCGCTGCAAAGAAGCCTGCAGCAAAAAAGACGGCCGCAAAGAAACCCGCGGCAAAGAAAACGACCGCCAGCGCGAAAACGACAGACGCTGCCCAAAAAACCGTTAAAAAGAAGCCTGCCCCGAAGGCCACCGGGAAAGCCATACCTCCTGAAAGCGAAGCCGCTTCCTGAAATTCCGCTTCGGCAGAGCGTTTTTACCACTAAACAGTACACACCGTCATGGCGCATAAAAAAGGCGTAGGCTCCACAAAGAACGGTCGTGACTCGAACCCCAAGATGCTGGGAGTGAAAGTCTATGCCGGCCAATCCATCCACGCCGGCGGCATCATCGTGCGCCAGCGCGGAACCCGGTTTCACCCAGGCCGCAATGTAGGTCACGGCGGCGACGACACGCTGTTCGCCAAGTCAAACGGAACCGTGCGCTTCTCGCGCGGTCGTGCCGGACGACGGTTCGTGCATGTAGATCTCGACGGAGAGTGATTGCGTGCACGCACCCTTCACCAGGCCCTAATCCCATGTCAGCGGATCGAGCCGGAAAATATTCCTGAGGGCTGCAAACAACTCTGGATGCCTCCTTGCCATGAGATCGGGGCGTTCGAAAAAATTCTCCACGGCTACGGCAAACAATTCCGCCGGATTCCGGGCCGCGTAACGTCGTAGCATGGATCGCCCTATGCGTACGCGCCGGATCTCCTTGCGCACCAGCTCCCGCCAGGCCGCTGCAGACTCCGAAGCAACAAGGGACGGCGCCCCGTTGGCAAAATTATTTTCGTAATCGAGCAGGTGGGCCATTTCGTGAAGCACCACATTATGACCGTCCCCCGGGTTTTTCCATCCCCGGAGGACGGATTCCACGGAAAGAATCACGGGCCCTTGCGAATGCGCCATTCCTTCGAATTCCCCGTCTTCGCCGGCGGTATACTCATCGTCGAAACAATCCGGATACAATAGTATCGTACAGCGCGAAGGCCATTCCCGGTCGGGCCGGCCATGCAGAAGAAGCGCGGCGCCGGCGGCCACCGCCGCTCTCAGTCGATCGGTGACCTCCACTCCGGATACCCCTTCGAAAGTCCATTCGGAAAGGATAATTTTCATATCGTTCTCGAACCGCTCCTGCTCGACATAACGATAGAAGGGAAAATCCGCCCTCAGCCACCCGGCCACAGCCGGAGACAACGGCTTGCGTACGGTCAGGAAGCGACGTAATGGATATCGGGCTCCCCATCCTGCCACCAATAAAAATGTAGCTACGCCGAACACCCATCCCGCCGAAGTGGACGGTTCGGTTGCGATACCTGCGCCGGCGCCTGTCACCCCCGCCAGCATCAGGAAAAACACCACCGTTTTTCGATTCACCACCTGCATGATTCTGTGTTTTTATCGAACAAAACAGCTACCGGGTAGTGTAATATGGTTTGTAATACCGATGCGGCAAACCTGTTCATGAATAGTATCTTCAACGAGGTGATCTGATGGGCACGATGAACAAGATGCGAGAGAACACAGGCATCATCCTGTGGATTCTGGTGTTCGCGTTCGGAGTAATCTGGGTGCTCCAGGATTCCGGCGGCCTGGACGCCGTGGGCATCGGCACTGGCGTAGACATTGCGGTCGTGGACGGAGATCCCGTTCCCTATCAGACATATGTCCAGACGGTACAGCAACAGGTACAGCAATATCAGGACCAGACGGGAGAATCGATACCTCCTCAACTGCTGGAACAGCAGCGGGACCTCATTTTCCAGTCTCTGGTCGAAAACAAGTTGCGCGAACATGAGATGAATCGCCTGGGCATATCGGTTACCGGCGAGGAAATCTACGAAATGGTGACAGGCGACAATCCGCATGCGATCATCCGCACGTATTTCAGCGATGAACAAGGCAATGTGGACCGGGATCTTCTTCAAAATTTCATCGAAAACCCGGACGCCAGCGAAGATTGGATTCAGATCGAGGATTATCTCCGTTCGGAGCGTCGCCGCGAAAAGATGGATAACCTCCTCGCGGCTACGGTGCACATCACCGATCGCAACGTAGAGGAAGAATACCGGCGGCGTAACCTGAGCGTGAATGTGGAATGGGCAGGGCTGGCGTACACATCCATTCCAAATGACTCGGTGGCGGTTGCGGAGCGTGACCTGAGAGCATTCTATAACGATTATCGGGATGAGTATGCACGTAATCGCGCATATGACATAGCGTACGTTTCGCAGTCCAAATTACCCTCCGCGGAAGATTCCGCCGCGGTCTATGCAGAACTCGAACGCATGAAGAACAGTTTTGCGGCTGCGGAAGACGATTCGTTGTTCCTCCTTCGCAACGTGTCGCGGCGCCCCTTCTCCGACGCCTGGTTCAGTGCCGGTGACCTCGATACGGAGATTGCATCCGCGGTTTTCCCCAACCCGGAAATGGGATCGGTGCTGGGTCCGGTCGCTGTAGGCAGCGAAGCGCACCTTGTCAAGATCAGAGACATACGACCGGCGGAAGACACTGCCGTGCGCGCATCGCATATACTGCTGCGCACCCCCGACGAGGATGAGAACATACGCAGTCAACTGGTCGAGATACGCAACCGTATCCGGTCAGGGGAGGTTGATTTCGCGGAAATGGCCCGGCAATATTCCGAAGACGCTTCGGCTTCGCAGGGCGGTGACCTGGGCTGGTTCGGTCCCGGTCGTATGGTGGCGCCCTTTGAAGAGGCGGCATTCGGAGCTCGTGCAAACCAGGTCGTCGGCCCGATCAAGACGCAATACGGGTACCACCTGATAAATGTCGTCGCGCGCGCGGAGAACGAGGTCAACATCGCAGATTTCGCCCTGGAAATCGACGCGAACGTCGCCACGCTCAACCAGCTTCAGGAACAACTGGAGGACCTCCGGTACTTTGCGGAAGAGACGGGAAATTTCGACCAGGAAGCGCAACGTATGGGTATGAGCATTCAGCGGGTCCGGGTTGAAGAGGAACAGGTCAACATTCCGGGGATCGGCAGCGGATATGCCGTGCTCGACTTTCTCGAAACGGCAGAGCAGGGCGATATAAGCGACATCATCGAACTGGACGAAACCTTTATCACCGTGCATGTCGACGAAATTATACCGGAGGGCTACCAGCCTTTCGAGGAAGTGCAAACGGAGATAGAACCCCGGACCTATATCGAGAAGAAAAAAGAGGTGCTCGTAGAGCGTTTGGAACGCGCTTACGAGTCCGGAGGCTTCGACAATCTTTCGAGCATACCCGGCATCCGGACGCAAAACGCCTTTGTAACCTTTGAATCGAATGTGGTGCCCGGACTCGGCGCAGAACCCTTGTTCGTAGGAACTGCATTCGCTCTTGACGAAGGCGCCTCCTCGGGCATCGTTGCCGGAGACAATACCGTCTTTGCCTTGCGGGTGAGCCAGGTCAACGAACCGGCGCCTATCACGGAAAGCGAACAGGAAAATATCCGACAGCAACTATTGCAGCAGCGGCAAAACGCCGTGCGCACCCAATGGATTACATCCCTGCGCGAACACGCGGATATCGATGATTTCCGGAGTCGTTTCCGTCAGCAGCAATAGCAGGCAGGCGCTTTACGCCTCGAAGGTTCCCCGATATACCGCCTCTGCGGGACCTTCCAGATACATATCCCGGACGCCCCCTTCTTCCAGACGGATGCCTACCGTCAGGCGCCCGCCGGGCATATCCACATAGATCCGGTCAGACTCCGTACGCTCCAGCATACGAGCCACTACCGCGGACGCTACCGCCCCCGTACCGCATGCCAGCGTTTCCGCCTCCACGCCTTTTTCGTAGGTACGGACAAGCAGGCGATTATCGTCCATGACTTCGACAAAATCGATATTGGCTCCGGCCGGGGCCAGTGCCTCATCCTGCCGGATCGCCGGCCCCCATGCATCCACGGGAATGTCAGCCACATGATCCACGAAACACACCAGGTGTTCCGTACCGGTCCAGATATAATGGGCATCCGCAATGTCCATTTCCGACATGCTGTGGAGTACCCGGTGCGGCGTATAGCCGGCCAGTGCATGCTGGTAGATGCGCACAGACCCGTCTTCCGATCCTTCCGCCCGAAAAACACCCGCATCGGTCTCGACCCGCATCTCCGACGTATCCATACCGGCCCGCCAGGCAAACAGTACAAGGCAGCGCGCGCCGTTTCCGCACATCGTACCGATCGTACCGTCCGCGTTGACGTAACGCATCCGAAAATCATGCCCGGCGTCGTCCGGGAGATTGAACGCCAGCAAGCCATCCGCGCCAATGCCTTTGCGCCGGGGACACAAGCGCCGGGCAAAGTCGCTCAACTCTTCATCGGAAAAACGATAGAAACGATTGTCGATCACGATAAAATCGTTTCCGGCCCCGTTCATTTTTGTAAATTCCACAATGATTTGCATAGCAAGCAAGGTGACCTCTTGGCGGAAAAGACATTAACGATCGAAGGCGTCGAACCCCTCCTCCTGTACGGCTTCAACGACGCATACCTGCGCAAGATCGAACAGGCCTTTCCCGAAACGCACGTCACGGCGCGCGGCGATGCGCTTATGCTCAACGGTAAAAAAAGCGCCGTAGAAGATATTGAGCGAATCGTCGAAGAACTCGTTGGCGTCATTACCCGTAACGGCGCCCTGACCGAAAACGATGTAGACACGGTACTGACTCTCTTCACCACCGGGGACGGCGCGGGTTCCCGTTCCATGGACACGCACCATGTCATCCTGTTCACCCCCTCGGGTAAAGCCATTCGGGCAACGATGCGCGGCCAGATCCACCTGGTGGAGGCCGCCGGATCGAACGACATCGTTTTCGCCATCGGCCCGGCGGGCACGGGGAAGACCTACACCGCGGTCGCCCTGGCGGTATCTGCGCTCAAATCGCGCAAAGTGAAACGGATTGTCTTGTCCCGGCCCGCAGTAGAGGCCGGCGAACGGCTTGGCTTTCTACCGGGAGATTTCCGGGAAAAGGTCGATCCATACCTGCGTCCGCTCTACGATGCCCTTGAAGACATGCTCTCCAGCGAAAAATTGCGGGGGCTCATGGAAAAGAAAGTGGTGGAGATTGTGCCGCTGGCCTACATGCGCGGGCGTACGCTGAACAATGCATTCGTTATTCTGGATGAGGCCCAAAACGCCACCTCGTTGCAAATGAAGATGTTTCTGACCCGCCTCGGAGTAAACAGTCAGGCGATCGTCACCGGAGACATCACCCAAACAGACCTGCCGACCCGCGAGCAAAGCGGCCTCGTAGACGTCCGGGGCGTGCTGTCCGACATAGAGGGCATCCGATTCGTTTACTTTGACCGCAATGACGTTATGCGGCATCGCCTCGTGCAAAACATTATCGACGCCTACGAACGCGGCGGACCGGATGTCAAAGACGGTGCTTCCGATCAGGAAGCCGCTTCGTAATCGTAAAAACCGCGTCCGGATTTGCGACCCAGCCGGCCTGCATCCACCATTTCCCTGAGGAGAGCACAGGGCCGGTATCGGTCGTCGTCCAGTCCCTCATAGAGCACTTCCATAATCGACAAGCACACATCCAGTCCGATGAAGTCCGCAAGGGCAAGCGGTCCCATCGGATGACGCATTCCAAGGGTCATCACTTTATCGACACTCTCCGGCGATGCTACGCCTTCCATGACGCAGCGGCAAGCCTCGTTGATCATCGGCATCAGGACCCGGTTCGAAACAAATCCCGGAGCGTCCCTCACCTCGACCGGCTCTTTGCCCAGATCACGCGCGAGGCGGAACACCTGCTCGAATGTCGCCTCGCTCGTCGCCGGACCGCGTACGACTTCAACCAGCTTCATAACCGGAACCGGATTGAAGAAATGCATGCCGATCACCCGTTCGGGACGGGCCGTGGCGGAAGCCAGCGAGGCAATCGATATGGAAGATGTGTTGCTCGCCAGGACGGCATGGGGCGGCGCCGCAGCATCCAGTCTTGTGAATACAGTCTGTTTGAGCGCCAGATCCTCCGGTGCCGCCTCTATAACCAGATCGGCGCGCGCCACCGCCTCATGCAGATCGGAAAAAGAAACAATACGGTGCAAGACGTCTTCCGGCTGCGCAACGCCCTGCCGGTCCAGATTTCGCCGGATCGAAAGAAGGGCCCGTTCAAGAGCGGTCGGGGACACGTCGACGAGATGTACCGGATGCCCATGCAGGGCAAAGACATGAGCAATGCCGCATCCCATTGCGCCGGCTCCCACTACAGATGTCCTGCACCGGCTCATGCGACTTGAACCAGAGTATCCGTAAGGAAAGGTCAGAACGCCAGCATTCCCGCCGACTCTACCGCCGGAAGATCCTTTATATCCACCGGGGTGTTTTCTTCGTCCACCAGAACCACGCGAGGACGATGATGGCGCCCCTCCTCGGGCGTCATGTGGGCATACGCGATGATAATCACTTCGTCCCCCTTGGCAGCTGAACGGGCGGCCGGGCCATTCAACTTGACGATACCGCTTCCGGGCGGACCCGGGATAGCGTATGTCTCAAGACGCGAACCGTTGTTTACATTCACCACCTGCACCTTTTCGTAGGGAAGGATCCCTCCTGCTTCAAGCAACGCTTCGTCGAGAGTAATGGAGCCCTCGTAATAGAGATCGGCTTCGGTAACCCGAAGCCGCTGCAACTTCGCCTTGAACATCGTAACGGTCATAACAATCCGGCTGTCCGGTCTTTCACATAACTTGTCGTGAGAAGTACAGGGAATCTAACTTCCTTCGTCATATTTTTCCACACGCTGGCCCGCGGGAGCTTGCGTAAAAACACTGTCGATGAGCCGTGTGCTCCCGAAATGGACGGCGACCGCCGCCAGTACGTGCTGACCGGGCGATATTTTTTCGATCGGCTGCAACGTATCCGCATCCACCACATCCGCGTATTGTACGCGTGCTTCGTCCTCCCGGCACAGTATCGAGCGCATGATTTCAACCAGTGCCTCCCGGCGCTGTTCCCCCTTTTTGATAGCCTCCTCTGCGCCATGCACTGCTTGCGACACGACGACCGCCGCCTTGCGCTGCACAGGAGACAGATAAACGTTGCGGGATGAAAACGCTAATCCATCCGCGGCGCGAACGGTCGGCACGCCAACCACGCTGACGTCCAGCAGCATTTCCCGCGCCAGCCTGCTCAGAATGACAAATTGCTGGGCGTCTTTCAACCCGAAAACAGCCACATGCGGGCGACATGCATGAAAAAGCTTTAACACGACCGTTGCCACTCCCTCGAAGTGCCCCTGCCTGAATGGTCCACACAGATACCTGTTCATATCCCCCACATCGACGGATATCCGATCTGCCTGCACGCCTTCCGGATACATCTCCTCTACCCCCGGGGCAAACACGGTGAGCCCGGACGACAACTTTCCAAGAATTTCCAGATCCTCATCGAAGTGGCGCGGGTAGGCGTCAAAATCCTCCCGGGGACCAAACTGCGTTGGATTTACGAAAATGGACACGATCACATCGTCTGCAGAGGAAAGCGCTGCCCGAACGAGCGCATCATGCCCCGCGTGCAAAGCCCCCATGGTGGGTACAAGCGCAATACAGCGCCCATTGCTGCGGCGCTGATCGGCCCATGCCTGCATCTTCCGAACGGAAGTGATTATTTTCATGGAATGCAGCGTATAATGCCTGGTACTCGCGTCATCATCATATTGTATTCCCATGCCTGAGTTTCGTATTGAAATCGATTCGCTCGGCGAGGTTCACGTGCCGGCCGATGCGCTCTTCGGTGCACAGACACAACGAGCCGCCGAGAATTTTCCCATCAGCGGTCTTCGTTTTCCGCGGGCATTCATCCAGGCGCTCGGCATGGTAAAGCATGCTGCCGCCCGCGCAAACCGCTCGCTGGGGATGTTGTCGGAGGACAAGGCAGACGCCATCGCGAACGCCGCACAGCAAATCATCGATGGAAAATACGACGATCAATTCGTACTGGACATTTTTCAAACAGGCAGCGGCACCTCCACCAACATGAATGCCAATGAGGTGATTGCAACGCTTGCAAACAAGGCATTGGATGGAACAGAACATGGCGAGCACATCCATCCGAACGACGATGTAAATATGTCGCAGTCGTCGAACGACGTCATTCCGACAACCATGCATATCGCTGCCCGCATGACCATCGAACGTACGCTGCTTCCCGCGCTGGACCGGCTCCGGGAGACTCTTGTGAACAAGTCCGTCGCATTCGACGACATTGTAAAAAGCGGACGCACGCACCTGATGGACGCTACGCCCGTGCGGCTCGGACAGGAGTTTGGCGGATACGCGTCCCAGATAGCGCATGGCATGAACCGCCTGCAAGACGCTTCCGTCGAACTGGAAGAACTGGCCCTCGGAGGCACGGCCACGGGGACAGGGATCAACCGGCACAAGCAATTTCCCGAAAAAGCCATTGCAAACCTTTCCGGGTTGTCCGGGCTGACATTTCGCGAGGCGGAAAATCACTTCGAGGCGCAGTCCGCCAGGGATGCGTACGTCAGCGCATCCGGTGCACTCAATACGCTGGCGGTTTCGTTGATGAAAATAGCGAACGATCTGCGCTATCTCGGAGCAGGCCCTACCAGCGGAGCGGCTGAAATCCAACTCCCCGCCGTACAGCCCGGATCATCCATCATGCCAGGCAAGGTCAATCCTGTGCTCAGCGAGGCCATGATGATGACCTGCGCCCGCGTGATGGGGAATCATACGACCATCACGATCGGCGGACAGCACGGCAACCTCGAATTGAATGTGATGATGCCTGTGATGACGCATTGCATGCTGGAAAGCATCTCGATCCTGGCCGGAGCATGCGATGCGTTCCGTATCCGATGTGTAGAAGGAATTCAAGCGGATCGCGCACGCTGCCGTGAACTGCTTGAGTTGAATCCATCGATCGCCACAGCGCTCAATGCCGCTATCGGGTATGACAAAGCGTCACAGGTTGCCAAAAAGGCGGTCCTGGAACGGCGCTCGGTGCGGGATGTCCTTCAGGAGATGAATCTGATCCCGGAGGCGGACATTGACGCCCTTCTCGATGTGCGTCCCATGACCGAACCGGGCATCCCGGGTACATAGCCACGTCAGCCTGCGACATGGGCAAACGACCTGCTTGTCCGAGATTTTCGCAATAATTTCGAATTTGGCACGTTTTTGTCTGCCAACGAGTTAAG
>JANQSQ010000507.1 GCA_028283985.1 Rhodothermales bacterium
TTACGACCACGGGCCCGGACGGATTCCCCACTGGGAGTCGGATTCATCTCATCGCCTCCGACGGCAAATTTTATGCGCCCACCTACGCCTATGCGCGCATTGCCCCTCGCGCGGTGCAGTGGGCGTTCCATCATACCGGATCGTTCGATCTGGAACTCCCCGAGGGGCAGGTGATCGTCAGGGCGGTCAAGGGCTTCGAACATACGCCGGTAACGGATACATTGCACATCGCGGCAGGAGAGACCCTCCGGCATAGCATACTGCTTGATCCCATCATCGATATGGCGGCGAAAGGCTGGTACAGTGCTTCCACGCACGTGCATATGAACTATGGGGGCAACCTGCACAACACCCTTGAAAACCTGATGATGATGTCCGAGGCGGAGGATCAGGACCTGGTGCTCGAACAGGTGGCGAACAAGGATAATCGCATCCTGGACCAGCAATTTTTCGTGCCGGGCGGGGGGGCGCATCCCGTGTCGACGCCCGACATGATCGTGGTGGTCGGACAGGAATACCGGCCGCCTTTCTATGGCCATGTGTTCATGTTCGGGATGCGGGACCATCTCATTTCCCCGTACGTGACCGGCTACGAAGGCACGGCCATCGAGAGCCTGTATCCCTCGAATACGGACATGTTCATAAAGGCCAAGGAGCAGGGCGCCTGGACCGGGTATGTGCATCCGTTTTTCCGCGGCGATCCGCTGGAAGAGGATCTCGGTCGGGCGAGGGGCTTTATGGTGGACGCCGCGCTGGGGACGACGGATGCTCTGGAGTGGTCTACGGCCCTGGACGGCTATCCTCCGCTGTACGCCGTGTGGAACAACGGGATACCCACCGCGCTCGTTGGCGGGGAGGATTCCATCAGCAACCTGCAGCAAACTCCTCTGGTCGGATCGGTCCGGACGTATGTGAAGCCGGCGGATGGCGCGCTGGGTATGCGGAGCTGGTTCGAGGGCATGGCTGCCGGGCGCGCCTTTGCATCGAGCGGGCCCCTTGCCGACTTCACGGTGGACGGGCGGATATCGGGCGAAACCGTCGATATTGACGGGGGAGAGGGCGTAACGGTGCGTTTCGAGGTCACTTCGATCACGCCGCTGGAGAAAGCCGAGCTCGTGTTCAACGGAGAGGTCGTGCAGGAACTCCTTTTTGAAGGCGACCGCATGTCCATGACCTTCGAGGACACGTTCTATCCCGAAGGGTCCGGGTGGTACCATCTCCGGGTAAACGGCGTGCCCGAAGAACGATTCCCGCTCGATATTCCGTATGCCTTTGTCTTGACGAATCCGGTCTGGGTTATCGCGGACGGCATCCCGGTGCGCTCGGTAGAGGCCGCCGATTACGGTATTGCCTGGATCGATAAACTGCATGCCATGGCCGAAGAGTGGCCGGGCTGGCGCTCCCAACGGGAAAAAGATCACGTCTATGCACAGTTCGAAGAGGCGCGCGATGTGTACCGGCGTTTGCGGGCCGAGGCGGAAGCCATCGGAAGCTCTGATTAAGGAACCTCTGATTTAAATTCGCATGGGCGAGGATCTTGGGACACGCCTTCTCTCAAAACATAAGCGCGCGGTTGGCCGCGAGTTTGCAGGATATCCCGGGCCCGATGTTTTGTTCGAATGCGCGTCCCAAGGTCGCTGTTCTCAATTGCGATTTTGCGGCTCGGCATTCTCC
>JANQSQ010000511.1 GCA_028283985.1 Rhodothermales bacterium
GGTCGAGGAACGAGCACAGGTACAGGACCATCAGCAGGATCACGACGTACCATGCGTAGCCGCGCCGGGGCCATCGGGGCGCATCGGTCACTCCGGTCACGCTACCGTTTCCCGCTCATGTGGATAACTTTGTGGACAAAATCGTACGAAGCCCTTGCCTCTATTGGCTCTCGCGGTTTTCCACAGCGGGGGAAGATTTCAGCAGATTCAGGAAAGACACGTAATAACAATAACTTAGAAGAGGTTAACAAAGATGTTATGCGAAAGTTGCCGCAATTTGAACTGCGCAATACGATTTCCCGCCGGGTGTGAATAACTGCCTTGCGGCGGGCATATTATCCCGCCCCTGCGCCCCGTCGTCCCAGCGCCCGCACCAGCTCGCGCACCGCCAGCCCACGATGGCTTCTCCGTCCCTTTTCCGTGGCGCTCATCAGCGCCGCGCACTTGCCCGTGCGCCCGTCCAGGAACACCGGATCGTAGCCAAACCCCCGGCGCCCTTCCGCCCTCTCGGCTATGCGCCCCTCCCAGACGCCTTCGACAATCAGCGGCGCTTGTTCGTTATCGGGAATGGCCAGGACCAGCACGCAGCGGAAGCGGGCGGTGCGGTTCCCGGCCGGCACGCCGTCAAGATCCTTCAGCAGTTTCCGGATATTGGCCCGGGCGTTTCCATCGTCTCCGGCGTAGCGGGAGGAATAGATTCCGGGCGCCCCGCCGAGTGCGTCCACTTCCAGGCCGGAGTCGTCGCTGAGCGCCGGCAGGCCGGATTGCCGGACAGCAGCGAAGGCCTTCAGCCGGGCGTTTTCCTCAAGGCTTGAACCGGTCTCCTCCGCCGCTACAAGAGCGAGTTCCCGCATGTCAATCAAGCGAATATGCCCCCTGAGCAACTCGCGCAGCTCGCGCAGCTTGCCGGGGTTGCCCGAGGCCAGTACGGCGCTTCGGATAGTGGACATATCGATACGGTGAAGTTTAACGGCGGCGCGGTGCGATATTCTTTGCACCCGACGGCCTAGTCCAACCGGAAACGAACGCATGCCGGATCCCGCGACGCCTCCCGAGCATCGCTACCCCCACCTTTTCACCCCCATCTCTCTGGGGCCGGTGCGGCTGGATCACCGGGTGATCATTCCGGGACACTCCATGGTGCACGGGGATTCATCCGGTCTGATTACCGAGCGCTATCACGCCTACCTGGTGCGGCGGGCCCTTGGAGGCGCCGCTCTGGTGGGTATCGAGTCCGCCCCGGTGCATCCCGACAGCCTCACCTGGACCGGCCAACTGGAGCTGTGGCGGGACGAGATCATCGACCCGCTGGCCCGCACCGCCGAGGCGGTCCATGATGCCGGATCCAGGCTGTCCATCATCCTCTGGCACGGCGGCCACAACGTTCCTTTCGGGCGCGGCGCGGTCGCGCTGGCCCCGTCGGCCATTCCTTCCGTGCAGATCGGCCAGGTGCCCAAGGCCATTTCCGTTGCCGAGATCAGGGACATGGTGGGCTATTACGCCGACGCGGCCGAGCGATGCGCCAGGGCCGGGATCGACGTTATCGAGGTCCAGACCGCGTCCGACTACCTGCTCGGTTCGTTTCTCAGTCCGCAGCTCAACCACAGGACCGACGGTTACGGCGGGTCGGTCGCGAACCGCTGCCGCTTCGTCATCGAGGTTCTGGAAGCGATAAGAAAGAGAGTTTCCGGAAAGGCGGCCGTGGGTTTGCGCACCTCGGTCTTCCACGCCATTCCGGGGGACCCGGACGGCTACGGCATCGAAGAATCCCTGGCCGCCATGGTAACGATTGCCGAGGCGGGCGTTACCGACTACGTAAGCGTCATGAGCGGTTCGAACGCCAATTTTGCGGAGACCATTTCACCCATGGGCTATCCGGGGGTCCAACTGGCGGAGCAGTCGGCGCGCTTCACGGAGGCGCTGTCGGTGCCGGTCACCGTGGCCGGGCGCATCCGCCGCCCCG
>JANQSQ010000534.1 GCA_028283985.1 Rhodothermales bacterium
AGGCCGTCCCCACCCTCGCCGACGTACGGAATGCCCGCCTCCTCCAGCGCCCGCATGTACGTAGCCAGCTGGCCTTTCGTGCGCGTCAGAATGAGAAAATCGCCGGGCGAGGCCGGGGTCTTGAGCAGGACGTCGCCCCCATTGCCCAAGCCCTGCAAAGTTGTCCTTCCGCGCAAGGCCTGCGCAATAAAAGAAACAATGCGGCGCGCATCCTGCTGCGCTATCGCGGCGCGGTTGTTTCTTCGCAGTTTGGGAATAGTGATTTTCCGAACGCAATAAGCGTCGGCTCCTTCCGGCCGGTACTCAAGGAGCGGTTCGAACGCCGCCTGGCGGGGCGCAGAATCTTCCGCAAATACCGGAGCAAACGCACCGTTCATCCACCGGCACAGCGCGCCCAGCGAACGGAAACTGGTGTTGAGTTGCAGGACTTTCCCACCCGTATTCAGGATGTGTTCCCGGACAAAGCGGCCGATCGCTATGTCCGCCCGGCGAAATCGGTAAATCGACTGTTTGGCGTCCCCCACCAGAAACAGGCTGCCGGGACGAGGCGTCAGTTTGCGCCAGTCCCGTTCAGAGGTTTCTTGTCCGGTCAGATAGAAAATAATCTCCGCCTGTATGGGATCGGTGTCCTGAAATTCGTCCACGAACAGCACGCGATACCGGCTCTGCAAATGTTCGCGGACGGACATGTTTTCCCGGAGCAGATCCCTCGCGCGCAACAACAAATCCTGAAACGTAAGCTTTCCGTCCTCAAGGCGCCGGCGGGCGGAATGGTTGACCGCATCTTCCACAAAGCCCGCCGCAAGCCCGTACTGATATTCGCGCCACGCCCGCAACACAGGCGCCGCCGCCTGATCCCAGAACGCCGGAAACAGTTCGTCCCGAATCGATTTGGCCTTCTCCCTGTCGAGCCAGTGTTTCAGCGTGACGCAAGACGAACTTCCGCGACCCGCATTTTCAAAAATAGCGAGGGCCTCCGCCGCATCCGCATCGCTGGTCACCTTGTTGTTTTTGAGAAAACCCTGTGCCCGCAGAACCGCGTCCATCAATTTGTCTCGCTCCCGGGGATTGCGCGGCATGCCATGCAATATCGCATCGGAATCAAGAAACTCCCTCAGGGCCTTCACAGGAGATTCGAAATCCGGTTTCGGGGTGTCGGTCTCCTTGAGCGGCACGTCGGAATACTGGCAACGATCCCTGAAAAAAGCGTAGAGATCGTTGGGAACCAGCCCCGCGTCCCTCAAGGCTTCCAGCCGGGAATCCCCTTTCTGATACTGCTGCTCCACGAAACGATCCCATGTATCCCGCAACAACCGGGCTTCCTCACGGCCTTCTACTTCGCTAAATCCGGGCGCCAGTCCCGCTTCTATGGGCCGCGTGCGAATCAGGCGCCCGCAAAAGGAATGAATGGTCCCCATGAAGCACTGATCGATCCGGTCCAGAGCAGCGTCAATGCGGCCCCTCTCTTCCGGGTCGATGGACGGATCTGCCGCCTCCCGGAGCGCCTGAAAGAAGCGGACGCGCATTTCTCCGGCAGCCTTGCGCGTGAAGGTGATGGCGGCCATGCGATCCACTTCGCACGCCCCCGTCCGCACCAGAACCACCATCCGCTGAACCAGCGCATAGGTCTTGCCCGCGCCGGCGCCGGCGAACACCATAGCGTTGCAATCCAGCTCTTCAGCGATCATGTCCCGCGCCGCCTGGTCCTGCAACGTCTTCCTTTCGTTCGAAGCATCCGGCATATCACACCTTCAGCCAGTTGTTCAGGACAGGAGCAAACGGCGGACGCTCGCCCGCGGACGAATCGGACCAGAACTCCAGCGCCTCCGAAACATCTTCCTTTTGCTTTCCTTCGGACCCGCAC
>JANQSQ010000537.1 GCA_028283985.1 Rhodothermales bacterium
ACGGGGCCCTCATGTCGCTTCCCGCCGGGTCCAAAGTGTCGAAAGCGGGAGACCACCTGCTGCTGTACGGGCGGGATAGCGTGGCCGTTGCAACCCGAGGGCGGACAGTGTTGACAGGACATGTTCCTACGGCGGCATCCCCTGCCGTGGCTCCTGATAACCGCATGGCTACGTTCGAATGCAGGACGGATGCCGGCGCCGAACGCTGCGCCATCGTGGTACGGGACCTTGGGGGCTCGCTGGATGCCCCCGAAGCCGTTTGGGAAATTCCCCCGGAGGCGGGGGCGGGGCGGCCGATTTCTCCAATCGTGCATATGCCGGCGGGAAACGGAGATGCATGGCATGTGCTTCTCGGAGGGGAAACGGGTGGGGTGCATGTACAGGCCTCTGCATCCGGCGCCCGGGTTATTCCGGGCAAGTCCGGGGGGGCGTTGGGGTTGGCCGCATGGCGCGGTCCGGCAGGGGACGCGGCGCCTGTGGTCTTTGAATCCGGGGGCGTAGAAATCGACGGGACGGCCTGGATGTATACGATAGACGCCGTTTCCGGAATCGGGAGTCCGGCGATAGGCAGGGAGCGCGCCGGCAGCATGGCGGTGCTTCCGCTCCCCGGAACGGGGGAGCTGCTGCTGCTTGCGCCGGGCGGCGTAACGCGCCGGATCGATGTACGGGCGGCGGCCGCATCCACCGGGAGGGCCGGTCAGGGTGTGCTTTCGAGCTACCCCGTACTTGTGGATGTGGATGGGGACGGCCGGCTCGATGTGCTTGCGGCGATGGATTCCACGTTATTCGCGTTTACGCAATCCGGAGCGTTGGCGGCCGGATTTCCGGTGACGCTTCCGGCCCGCATTGCCGTCCAGCCGCTCGTATTCCGGTTCGAAGGGGCCGAAGGCTGGACGATACTTGCTGCCGGAACGGATGGATATCTGTACGCTGTCGAGCCCGGCGGCAAGACGGCGGCGCCGTTCCCGCTGGAAGCGGGGGGTGCTGTGTATACCACGCCGTTGCTTCTGGACGATCGTATCATCGCCGTATCTGCGACCGGCTTTGCAAAAGCGTGGCAATTACCCCCCATACCGGAAACCTGGTGGGGGGAGTTGTACGGTTCCGGCGCCCAGAACAGTTTTTCAGCGCTGGAGGAACAGGCCGATCCGTTTGTACCGGATGGATTGATCGATTCGAAGGAGACCTATAACTGGCCGAATCCGATCGAAGACGGCATCACGCACTTGCGCATCCGGACTTCCCGCGACGCCCAGGTGCGCGTGACGATTCTGGACGCGGGCGGCGCCCAGGTAGGCGATGTGGACATGGG
>JANQSQ010000543.1 GCA_028283985.1 Rhodothermales bacterium
ATGCATGGACACATTGGCATGATAGGACCGAAGCGCTGCAAGCGTACTGCCCGCGCGATGGCGGGTCGGTATACCTATCGCGGATATCCCGCCGTGCTCGTCGGACAACGTTGCGCCGTCCATTCCACAAGACGCCACCTCTTCCCGGATAGCGCTTTCCGCAGTCAGCATGCCATCCTCGATCCACCCGCGCCACGTTCCGGAATCCGCTGAGCCTGCACCCCTTCCGGCATAGTCCCGGCGTATCCGACGCTCATGCACGGCAATGCTCCGAAACCGGTCCGCCCTGAAAAGCTGCTCTGCTTCGACTGCGGGTAGCACGCTGGTCATGTCCGTACGCCGCGAACGAATCAGGACACGACTGCTTCCCAGACCAACCGCCTCCACATCAAAACAACGATACCGCTCCGCACCGGCCTGCATGGAAGCGCGCTGCGCGACGCCGTCGGCATATAGCAACATGCGAGACTTCCAGTGGCGAGCAAGGTCCGGCGGGCCAACCCGCCGGATCCCTCGCTCCGGATCCCCAATGACGTATTTCCCGGACCGAAAACCGTAATACACCACAAACCTGCCTTTCCCGTCCTCATCTTCCTCCCAATGCAGGATGCCCGGTGCTTCAAGGATTCTCAAACCGGACAGGGTTCCTTCGTACCCGCGCACATCGAGCCCGGCCTCCGAAAGTACCTCGTACAGGTCCAGCATGGATTCGCCGCATCCATGAATTCCATCGATATCGAGGCCGTGATGATCCAGCAGCGCCGCAACACACGCTCTTTCTCCCGACGGTTCTTCCATGGCGCGAGCGAATGCCCGCTTGATACGTTGTGGATCCATACTATCCCCCCTGATGCAGCCGGATGCCCGGCTTCCCTTGCACACGAACTATTCTTCAGAAATTGCTCCGCTTCGACATTCGGCGTTTGCCTTGTTTGCTTCGTAGCAAGAACGCATACGCTCCGATCGATAGGGCCTGTTGACCCTAACTGCAGAATCTCCGGCAGGCTCGGGCGTACCGGCGGGCAGTGCCCACGATACCTCCCCAACCCGACCGGCTGAAACCGACCACCGCGCCGACCACTGTGCAGCCGGTCACGATGTACGACATCAGCCTGCCGCAACGCGACGTGCCGCCCATGTGCTGCATTTCCTCCAATGAAAGAGTCCTCATAATTCCACCTCACAAACAGGGTTTGAAATAAAGCAAAACCGGCTCCCGGTCCGGCGCAAACGATCTGACACGAATTTGCGCCTCTCACGGCCGGCCCGTTGCGGGGTCGTTCCCCGCTTCCGCGCCATAAGACACCGGAAATACCCGGATATGACCTCGCTGCGTAATTTTTTTTGCAGCTGCAATCTTCCCACCGGCGTATCTTGCCGCAGTCGAAACAGAACGGACCTGCGCCTTATCCGTCACGCCGCGCATCTCCCTTAACCCTTCCCTACGCACCCGCTACATACGTCATGCAATCGCTCACGCCGAACGTCATCGTCGAAGCCATCGAACCGGTGCTGCCCTTCTGGGTGGATCGCCTCGGATTCACCGTCACCGCCAAAGTCAACGAAGGGGATCGTCTCGGTTTCGTCATCCTGACGCACGGCCCGGCCGAGGTGATGTATCAGACCCTGGAGAGCGTCCGGAACGATGTGCCGGAACTGGTCGATATCCCCTTGCGGGGAATGACCCGGTCCGCACCGGCCAGCGCCTCGTCTATGGCGTCGAGCTCCTCCAGGGTCGCCACCTTGACGAACAGCGCGTTTCCCCGCAA
>JANQSQ010000548.1 GCA_028283985.1 Rhodothermales bacterium
TTGCGGGCGAGGTGGTGGCGTACGACGGAGACGGTCGCGAGCTGGGCCGCCGCGAGACGCTGGTGTACACGCGCAGCCGGGTGCGTATCCCGCTGGATCGCATGCCGGAGGAAGGGTCTGTGTTTTTACGCTTCGAGCCCCGCGAATCGGGCCGGGCGCCTTTGCCGGCGTCGGTCGAGTGGAATGCGCCGCGCAGAGATATAGGCGCCGCGGGGAGCGAGGGCCGCACAAGGCCGGCCACGCTTGCCCGGAAACCGTGAGGGGCGCTCATGGAGTGCGTAAGATATTATCGGATGTTTCCGCATACCTGACGCTCAATGCGAACGGCCTCGGGCAAAGAGCCGGACGACAAGCCGTTTTTCTCGTTCAGGCCGCGCCTGATATATCTTTCTGAAGCGGTTTCGTTATGCATCGATTCGTAATATTTCCGGCATCGGGCGCACTGTGTCTCGCGTTGCTGTTTTGTGCGTCATCGGCGTACGCTCAGATCGTCGAGGAAGGCGGTTTTCCCGTAAAGGACAGGGGCTTTTCAGGCGAGCCGTTTTCCTTGTCTTGCCCTCCCCGTCTCTATGCCCGGTCGGGGGAATCCGTGCTGTTTTCGTGTACTGCGAGGGCTGTTCCGGAAGAGGGCGTTCGCTACGAGTGGCGGTCGGTATCGGGCGACGGCCTTCGTTTTCTGAGCGACGCGCAGGCGTTGTCCCCTCTGTTCACGGCTCCCTTGTCGGGAGGAAGGGAATACGGATACCGCTTGACGGCGACGGGGCCGGGCGCGTACGCAACCGCTTCGGTGACGGTCGCGGTGCAAGGCGCTCCGGGAAAAACGGCCGGCGCGGACGGCTTGCAGGAGGAATGCGATCCTTTGACGATACCCGACGAACCCGGCGAAGGCTGCCCCATGGATAAGGGACCGTTGGGGTTCGGTCCGGAGGAGGAAGAGGGATTTTTTTTTCCGGAAGCGTCTGGCGTTCCCGACGACCGGCCTTCGGGCTTCGATCATCCGTCGCCTCCTCGTCTGGAGTGTCCGGCGGCGGTGTTTCTGGAAGAACTGGAGACGGGCGCTATCGAGTGCCATGCATGGGACGCATCGGGAGAGGAAAATCTGGAATATTTCTGGGAGCCTGTGGGCAGTACGACGCGGGACTATCTGGACAATCCGCGGTTGATACCCGAGGACAGTCCTCATCCGTTGGTGGTGGCCCCGGAGGCTCCCCATTACGAGACGCTGGAGTCGTTCCGTTCGTCGGAAACGACGTTTCGTTATCGGTACCGGCTGACGGCGACCTCCCGCGCGACGGGCCTTTCGTCGCATGAGGAGGTGGAGGTGTACGTATCGAACATTCGTCCTGTCGCGTACTGTCCGTTGGAGGTATCGGTGGAAGAGGGCGGGACGATTGCGCTGGACTGCGAGGGGGCGGATCCGCTGTCGTTTCGCATGGATTACGACGAGGAAGCCGCGTCGGTGCTATGGGAGTGGGAGGGTCTGTGGGGCACGAGTCTGGCTCCGCTTTCGGCGACGGACCTGTCGTCTCCGTTGTTTACGGCGCCTTCAGGGAGCGCGGGCGAGGAGTATCATTACATCGCAAGCATGACGACATCGGCGTCGGGCGCGCCCCGCGCGGCGAGGCGGCGAGTGGCGGTGAAGGTTATCGAAGGGCGGAAAACGCAGGCTGCCGCAGACGATCCTGTCGTCACGTGCAATGACGCCGAGGCATACGAGGATACGGCCGATTTTAAGATGGACTGTTCGGTAACGAACGAGCCGTCGGACGCTACCTATTCCTGGACCGGCACGGACATCGCCTCACGATTGACCGATACGGACAGTCTCAGGGCGACGTTCGATGTGCCGGACGATATAAACGAGCCGAACGGAGCAGATAAAAATTACGAATACACGGTGACGCTGTCGGCTACGGACATCGACAATGTAACGGCAGACGTCACTGTGACGGTCCAGGAAAAGCCGGATATCACAAGCTGTGTAAGCAGTCGGGATTACCAGGTGGAGGAAGGGGGCGAGAGTTTCCCTTTTGTTGGCTGTCTCAATCCTCCGCAAGGAGCTCCGGGAGATAATCCCGTGTACAGATACATGTGGGCGAACGGGGGCGAAACGCCGGAAAGCGCTCTTGAATTCCTGAGCGAAAGAGATGTTGCTTCTCCCCGGTTCACGCCCCCTGAAGATGTCGATACAAACACGTTGTATGAATATGTACTTATTATATCGGCCGATAATGCCGATCCCTTCATGAGCAGATTTGTCGTTCTCGTCGAAGATCTGGATGGAAGCGACTTCAACCTTGCATGCGGTTTGGCGCGCTTTAGTTTCCGGCAAGGCGCAGAAGATTTCGAACTGCCTTGCGAGGCGCCCGGAGCGCCGGAAGACGCTACCTGGGAATGGACGCCTCGGGGAGCCACCGCGGATACGGAGCGATTGAGCGATACGGATATACCCAATCCCGTTTTTTTCGTCCCCGGCGTTTTTACATACATACCCCCGGAAGAATTATATTTCTATTACACCGTTTCCGTCAGCGCAGACTCGCAAAGCGAGGAGCTGGACGTGACTATCCACGTGTACAGTTATTTTACTTATATCTTTGCGTGCATGCCGAGGCACGATTTCCTGGAGGGAGGCGATGACGCAACCATAGGCAATTGTTATGTCGCTTTAGGATCTATAGTATTGAGTCATACATTGTTTGGGTGGAACTGGACGCCTCGGGGAGCCACCGAGGATACGGAGCGATTGAGCGCTCCGGACATACCCAACCCCGTTTTTTTCGTCCCCGAGAATGTAGACGGGCATCAAAAATATGAATACACCCTGAAAATAACCTCGGGCGATTTCCATACTTCCTTCTCTCCCACAGTGATGGTGTGGGACCGCGATGCGTTCAACGGGATACTTTTTCTCGCATGCGCGAGTCCCGTGGAAGTCTACGAGGGTTCGGCAAACATTATGCTGGACTGCAAAGCATCAGGCGCTCCCGAAAACACGGAATATTCGTACGTATGGAGGGCCAGAGGCTCTACCCCGCACACGGCGCGGCTGATCGATGGCGATGACGGTCCTACCCCGACATTCGCGACGCCCCGTAATGTAGACGAGGACAAGGAGTACACATATACGGTAACGGTAACGGCGCCGAATTTCATCCCTGCTTCGAAGGACGTTACGGTGACGGTGCTGAACAAGGAGGCGCTCGCGGCGTCGTGCTCGGATCCGGGTTCGGCGTACGAGGGCTCCGGCGACGTCGCGTTCGACTGTTCTGCTTCGGGGGCGCCTGCGGGTTCCGGCTATGCGT
>JANQSQ010000302.1 GCA_028283985.1 Rhodothermales bacterium
GGTTCGTCAAACGCAGGACCCCGGGCAACCCCCGAAAGTGTTCGAAGAGCCGGAGACCGTCAGGCCAGTCCAGTATTTGCTGACGCTCTTCCGCGGTGAAGCCGGACATGACTACATCCTCAGCTTTTCCGGTCGCATCGGTGGTCGTAATAATGCCGTAGCGGGCGTCGGCCAACTCGCAGGCGTTCTCGACGATCTCTCGCAGAATAACGTCCAGTTCGAGGCTTGCGCCGATTCGCAGCATAGCCGCACACAGTCGGGATGTGCGCTCGGACAGCACCTCGTTCGCCCCGATTCGTCGCAATGCTTCATGTAATTCGTAGTCGGTCGCTAGCGATGGGACAAATAAACACGAAAATGATACGGATTGCCCCTGAAAAACCATGTAATATACATAAAACCAAAAGATATATTCCTTAAAATCTATTTATTAGGAAGATTATCTCATAGAGTGGAATGCCGGGGGGCTCGGGGCTCGCATAAACAACCGCAAGCCCGGATAAGCAAGACCTTGATGCGCACTTCTCTCCCCTTCTATTCTTCCTTGTTACCTGCGAGGGTAATGCAACCTTTTTCCTTCACACCTTACTCCGGGCAAACACTATCTACAGCACCATGAAGACACTCAAACCCATTTCCGTTGTACTCGCGGGGATTGTGCTTTTGTCGCTCGCTATCGCGCTCTGGCCCGGCGCCCCGGTGCAACCTTCTCAGTTGAACCCGCTGACGGTGCAGTCTGAAAAGCCCGGGCTAACGGGAGGCCTCTATGGCCACCCGGACCTGTTCGTTCAGTACCACCACGACATCAGGACATCTGCGGATGGGACGAACGAGTACCCGATGGGTTACCGCATTAAGGAGTTCAGCAAGGCACAGGTGGCCGCGAAGACCTCCGGCGCCAAACTCAACTGGGTCGAGCGAGGTCCAGGCAATGTCGGCGGGCGGACCCGTCCTCTACTGGTTGATCCCGACGATCCGCAAAACACGTGGTGGGCCGGGTCCGTGTCCGGCGGGCTATGGAAGACGACAGATCGTGGACGCACATGGCAACCTGTAACGGATAATCTGCCGAACCTGGCAGTCAATAGCCTGGCGATGGCTGAGAGTGATCCCAACGTCATCTACATGGGTACCGGCGAAGGCCAAGGCATTATCTTTTTCAGTGCAACAGCTGGTGACGGCATATTCAAATCCGTGGACAGAGGCGCAACCTGGAACCACCTGTCCGCTACCGCCAGCAATGAAAATTTCCGATTTGTAAACCGGTTGGCCGTAGATCCCGCAAGCCCGGACGTGGTGCTGGCCGCTACCGATAAGGGTATTTTCCGAACGGTCGATGGCGGTGTAACCTGGACTGCGGCATACAGGAGCCCATCGGAAAAAAAACCGGTCCAGGACTTGCGCGCGCAGCCGGGCGACTTCAACAGACAAATAGCAAGTGTTGCCGAGACCGGCATACTCTATTCCACCGATGCCGGCATGACATGGGCGTCCGCATCAGTAGACTGGGCTTATGAATTTTTTCGCATCGAACTGGCATATTCGCCCTCCAGTCCGGATATCGCATACGCAGCCGTTCATGCGTGGACCACCGAAGGAGATTTCAGGTTTCTGTCTGACCTCTACCGGAGTGAGGATGGCGGCATGAATTGGGTGCGTACCGTTAGCCATTCCGGTTTCGACTGGTTCGGGGGCCAAGGCTGGTACAACAATACACTGGCAGTGCATCCATTTAAGCCGAATACCGTGTTTGTCGGCGGGATAGAACTTTGGCAAAACAGAATTACAGGTGAAAACACCTTTGTTGCGGTTAGTGAATTCAATTATGACGGCTCTGACGAGTGGCTTGAGCTCAAATCTATTGTCGAGGAAGGGGTATTTCACAGGCTTGAGGAGAGGATTTATCCCCAACATCCCGAGGCTGTGGACGTGTCGCTGACAGACTATACCGACATTGAGATTCGTTGGGGTCAGGGCACGCAATTGGCCCATCGCTTCCGGGTGGGAAAAACAGCGGGCATATATCAAAATGGAGGCCATGCTGTCCCCTTCTCCGAACATATGTACGCTGACTATGTGGAAGTGCCTTTTCAGGTATGGGATACCGAGAACAATCGCCAACTGATGGTTTCCTTCCGCGATCAGGCCGATGATGGCAAGTTCAACCTGATCCGTTATAACACGCATTATCTAACCCCGCGTGATAAGACGAGTATGGAGTACATGTTCATTCACAAGTACGCTTACAACGCTGCGGCGCCCCGCAACAGTATTGCACAGGAAGGCGGCCTGGTGAATGGAATGCTATACATGCTGCACCCGGTGCTCGTTGATGATTCTGCTGTTACATGGGACCCGGCCAACCTGCCCAACCAGACTATTTCAGTCTCGCTCGAACTTTCCGGGAATCCTCGCCGGGACCTTGATTTTTCCCGTCAAATCGATGTGGACCGCACTGCGCATGTGGATCACCACGCCATTGTACCCATCCCAATCAATGAAGCCCGGAACGAATTCTGGATTCTGGACGCCAACGACGGCGGCGTCGCGTTGTCTACGGACAACGGCCGGAGTTTCAAGGAGCTGGATAACGCAGGCTCGGGTTACAACACGATGCAGGTCTACGGCGTAGCCAAAAAGCCCGGGGCTTCCGTGTACATCGCGGGTGCTCAGGACAACGGATCGTGGATGTCACCCGATAATCCGGATAACGAACGGGGATGGATAGAAGCGGGCGTCGGCGACGGTTTTGAGACCGTATGGCACGCTACTGATCCTGACAGGATTCTGGCATCGGAACAATTCACCGCGATAGGGAGAACAGTCGATGGCGGTGAAACCTGGCAAGCGTCACTCGACGTGGGCGCGGAAAAGGGGCAAGGTTACACCCAAATTTCGAGTTCCGATAAGGCTCCCGACAATGTATATACCGTCGCGGACGATGGCGTGTGGTATTCCAGAGACTTTGGAGGAAGCTGGACGCTGACGCGCATTACAGAGGCCTGGGAGGCCTGGTCGGGGTGCAGGGTCAAGGCCTCAATTGCTGACCCGAATGTAGTGTGGGCGGGATGCGGCTTGATTTCCAGTCCAAGCGAGACGAGGCTCTTCAACAAGCTGCACGTCTCCCGAGACGGGGCCGAATCATTCGAAGCGACGGCCTTCCCCGTTATGAACCGGCCCCCGGAGACCTATGTATCAGGGCTTGCAACGCACCCCACTGAGGCAGGCACCGCATATGCGTTGTTTTCGCGCTATGGCCATCCCAGGATTCTGGAAACCAAGGATTTCGGGCAGACGTGGACGGATCTTTCAGGCTTTGCCACATCGGAAACAAGCGCGAATGGATTTCCCGACGTAGCCGTGTTCGACCTGATTGTGATGCCGCACGCAACCAATGTCCTCTGGGCAGCCACCGAGATTGGCATTTTTGAGTCCCGGAATTATGGGGCAACGTGGAGCTATGCAGACAATGGTCTGCCGGCCGTGACTGTTCGGAGGATGAAGATTCGGGATGATGAGGTCATTGTGGGTACGCACGGTCGCGGTGTATGGACGGCACCAATAGGAGAGGTCGCCACCGGGATAACCGAGGAGCCGGATGAGCTGCCATCCGAGTTCAGCCTTTCACAGAACTACCCGAACCCCTTTAATGCGTCTACGACTATCCAATTCATAGTGCCCACGGAAGTGCAGGTACGGCTAACCGTCTTTGATGCAGTCGGGCGAAAGGTAGCCGTGCTTACCGACCAGGACTACCAGCCCGGAGTACACGAGTTGCATTGGGAGGCCAGCACGTATGCCAGCGGCTTGTACTTCTATCGGATGGAGTCGGAAGGCCGTCTCATCCACACGAAGACGATGACGCTTCTAAAGTAGCGCAGCCTGCGGCGCACCTGCGCCTTGATGTTTGCGCGTAAACATCAAGGCGCGGATGTGTGTGACTGATCCTCGGCGCATCCTTGAGCGGCTTATAGCGTGTCGGCGGATGCGCTCGACAGCACCTCGTTCGCTCGTTCTGATTCGTCGGAATGATTCATGTAATTCGTAGTCGGTCGCGACAGGGCAAAAACATGCAAATAACATGGACTGACCTCAAAAGATCATGCAATGTACGCCCTTCTAAAGAAATAACTTCTTAAGCTTTAAGATTGTTGGTTCTCAGAGGTGGTTCGGTTTGATTGGACCACTTCTCTCTTTTCACACACCTTGCGTTGACACGATATACACTATGTTGTACGGTACAACACGCCCGGCACCGGCTGGTCGCCGCTTTCTTCTTCTCGCCGTCCTCGCGCTACTGCTTCACCCCCCCGCTAAGGCGCAAACGACCGTCTGGTCCGCCACCCTGACGGTGGATCAGGCCGCCGGCACGGGGCCCGCCCTCGGCTGCTACGATGGCGGCGACGACCTGGACGACTGCTCGGGC
>JANQSQ010000598.1 GCA_028283985.1 Rhodothermales bacterium
CAGCGTCTTTTCGTAGGCTTCGGTAGCCAGATCGAGCTGGCGGAGCGCCGTTAAGATCCGGCCGCGCATGAATGGAATATCGGCAAGGTCGGGCGCATAATGGGCTGCGCTGTCCGCCAGCACAAGCGCTGCGCTGTAATACCCTGTCTCGAATGCCTGCTGGGCGTCGAGCAGGAATCCCACGGCTTTCGGGTCAGTGTCCCGGCGCACCAGTTCCGTCCGGGACGGGGCATCCGCCTCGGGGCCGCACCCTCCTGCCGTAAAGACAATACAGACTCCCAGGATTCCTGTCCATGTACTTGCGTTACGCATGAGTATCCATAAAATTAACCTGCCGCCCACCGGCCACCGCGTATGCAAACGCAGGCGCTACGGAGACGGTTGCTACGGGACGACAGGCAATGCAGTCCGGGACACGATACCCTCCCCCTCAAGCAAATATACCTCATGGCCAGCCTCCAGTCCGGTATAACCCGCCATCCGACCATCCGGCCAACGCACGGTGAGCGTATCCACCCGATTCGCCGGCCCCAGGCCGAACGTCAGGGTCTTTTCCGATTGCGAGAGGTACCCGGAACCTGTCCGCACCCGGCGCATCTGCCGCGCGCCGCCCGCCGTGATCGTCACCTCGGCGCCCAGCGCATCGCGGCTGCTCGCCCCATGCTCCGGACGCCCTTCGAGGCGTACGCGCAGCACATTTCCCCCGCCGGACGAATCGTTGCGCAACAGGCGAACCGGGCCATTGTTCTCGGTCACCAGCAGGTCCACATCCCCATCCCGGTCATAGTCGGCCTTCGCCACAGCCCGGGCCACCATAGCTTCCCTGAATACGCCGCCAATGGAATCGGCCATATCCACCCACGTTCCGCCCCCCTCGTTTACAAACAGGTGCGGCGGCTGCCTGTATGCCGACCCATCGATCGGATCGAGGTACACATGCCCGTTCGCCACGTACAGATCAAGGTCGCCATCCAGTTCGGCGTCAAGGAGCAGCACCCCGAAAGCCAGCGTAGTCAGACTGGGCCTCCCGATGCGGGACGCCGCTGCGCGATCCGTAAACCACCCGCTCGCCGTACGCCGGTATACCCCGATCATTTCACTGGAAAAATTACCCACGAAAACCGATGGCATGCCCGTCGTATCCACGATCCCGATGTCCACGCCCATCCCGGCGCGGGCTTCCCCGTGTTCCCCATAGGCAATACCCCTGGAAACCCCTTGCTCGGTGAAAGCGCCGCGTCCGTCGTTGATATACAACAGGTCCGGCTCCCCATCGTTGACTACTACCAGATCAGACCAGCCATCCTCGTTGAAATCCCATTCGGCAACGGCCAGCGACTTGCCGGGATTAACCGACAAACCGCTTTCGTTCGTACGCTCGGCGAACGTACCGTCCCCGTTGTTACGGTAGAAATAACTCCGGGCGCCCGGATACATGGCAGGGCGGCAATAGTCCGGTCGTCCGTCCGCCCGAAAACATTCCATGTCGCTGGAAACCGACCACAAGGCATACCCGGGCACATAGAGGTCGAGATATCCATCCCGGTCGGCGTCAAAAAAGAGCGGCGAACTGCGCCATCCGGCGGGACCCGCCACACCTGCGGTACGCCCTGTCTCCGTAAAAAAACGCGCGCCCGACGGCCCGGAATCGTTGCGGAAAAGCAGACTCTCTCCAAAGGTCGCAAGAAAAATATCCTGATCGCCGTCGTTGTCGTAGTCGGCAGCGGTTACTCCGGTTCCCCAGGCGCGGATATCGTCCAGCCCCGTTTCGCGGGTAACCTCCGTAAACGTCCCGTCCCGGTTGTTGCGAAAAAGACGCAGGGCGCGTACGTCCGCCGGTCCCGTCGGCGACAAACTGCCCCCGCCCACCAATACGATGTCTTCCCAGCCGTCCCCGTCGTAATCCACAAAACCGCCCCCGGCGCCCATCTGTTCGGGAAACCAGAAACGGTCTTCGCTTCCGTTCTCGTGCCGGAAATCGCCCAGACCGGCCTCCGGCGCTACGTTATGAAATGCAATGGGCTGAAG
>JANQSQ010000604.1 GCA_028283985.1 Rhodothermales bacterium
CGGCGCTTCTCTGGAGGGCGTCTCAGAATACGGCTTTCGATCCCCAAAGTTACCAGGAAACTTGAGCGTTTCGCCTTTGCGCGGCACGTTGAAAGCGCCGGTATCTCCGCGGGAGTTCGACCGGTCGGGGTCTCCTGCAAATACAACAGTCGATACAAGGCGGGGGTCATGACCCGTTTCGGCGAATAACAGGGACGATCACATTTCCAGATCCTCTTGAGATATGTTCGGTCGAATCATAGGGGGCTCCGTGCATAGGGTTTTTGCAGAGAGAGGCGGCCTGGAACGTCGCCGGTTCCGCCCGTTCACCTTCGCATGCCGTGCGTTACGGATGCCTGCGTTGGCGGTTCCATGATTTCGGTCTCGTATTCGCTATGCCTCGGTGCATACATGCAAAAGCCTCAGGAGATCGGCCAAGTGCGATCTCTCGGTAGGTTGCTCATTCTCGCCTGATGTCCAAACTTTATTAGGGGATATGCGAACCAAAAGCCAAGGAGAGAGCCGCCCAAGCCTCAGGGGTCAGCGTGTTCGTCTTGACATGGATCTTGTCTGGTTAATTGGGCCGGAACAAGGTCGTAACGTCGCCACACCTTACATTATCCCGAAATATGTCCAGGCAACCCGAACTATCTCTTTATAGTGCCTGGATTGGCGCCGGGAACTTTTCTTAATCTCACAGGTGGGGGAGTCGCTGTGAAAAAGGGGCCCCGCTGTAGCGGAGCCCCTTACTGGTGCGAATTCTCGCTTGTTAACGGAGAGCACACACCTTTCTGATTGGTAGCGCCAATAATACAGTATTTTCTTTGCCTTGTCAAGCCTTTTCTCCTGAAGCGTTATGAAGCGGCGTTTTGCCTTCGATTTAGGTACAAACTCAATCGGCTGGGCTGTTTACGAAGTGGTTTCTTCAGATTCAAGCAGGGTAACTCTGCAACCAATTCGTTTGCTCGATCTCGGCGTGCGGATATTTTCGGACGGACGCGATGCGCAGTCCAAGCAATCGTTGGCGGCCGATAGACGGGATGCAAGGAGTGCGCGTCGTCGCCGGGATCGCTATATCCAGCGACGCAAATGGCTTATGCGGGAACTTGTGCGTACAGGTCTCATGCCCCAGGATGAAAGGGAGCGCAAGGAACTTGAAAAATTTGATCCCTACATCCTGCGCAAACGAGCACTGGATGAAGAACTAACCTTGTACGAGATCGGTCGCATTATTTTTCATCTCAATCAGCGTCGTGGATTCAAATCCAATCGAAAAACAGATGCCGGAGATGATGAAGCCTCCAACATGAAGCAAGCTATCCAGGAACTTGAACGTGTTCTCCAGGAAAGCGGTGCTCGGACTATAGGAGAGTGGCTTGCTGATCGGCACGAGGAGGGCAAAGCCGTTCGATTTCGGGGTCGCACCGGCAAGGGTAACAAGCAGGAATGGGATGGGTATCCCAACCGGACCATGCTCCGGAAAGAATTTGATCTTGTATGGAGTACCCAGCAGAAATATCATTCTTCTGTGCTGACGGACGACGCTGAAAGCCTGTTTCGAGAAATTATTTTTACCCAGCGGCCCCTGAGACCGATTGAACCCGGATATTGCACGTTCCATCCGGAAGACCACAGGGCTCCCCGTGCGCTTCCGAGCGCCCAGCGGTTCAGGATACTGCAGGACCTCAACCATTTGCGTCTGACGGAAACAGATCGAACCCGGAGTCTGACCCTTGAAGAACGCGACGTTCTATTCCAAATTTTGCTGAGGAGGCACACTGATATAAAGATTGAGGATTTGGCAAGACACTTGTCTTTGCCCGAAGAAACAACCTTTAATCTCGGGATACGCAAGAATGTGTTGAAGGTCGACGAGACAGCTAAACGGCTTCGTGCTAAAAAGGTGCTCGGATCTCGATGGGATCAATTTTCTCTGGAGGAAATGGATGAGATTGTGTATCTCCTTGTTGGGGATGGCACGGATGAAAATGTGCGGGACGCGCTTGGCCGGTGTGGTTTGTCCTCTGAAGAAGCTGATCGGGCAATGCATGCTGTATTGCCTTCCGGGTATGTCCGTTTTGGACCCAGGGCGCTTGCTTCTCTGATTCGGGAAATGGAAAAGGAAGTCATCGATTATTCGGAGGCCGCGCGTCGAGCGGGATACGATCATGCTCAAATTGGCGAAACCGCTGATCTCCTTGAACGCCTGCCACGCTATCAGGAAGTGCTGGGACGCGATATTCCTCCGGGTACCGAAGATCCCAATGATCCGTACGATAAGCGCTATGGCCGTTTCCCGAACCCGACCGTACACATAGGCCTGAACCAGTTGCGAAGGGTCGTTAATGCCCTCGTGGGCGAATATGGCCGTCCCGATGAGGTAGTTGTCGAACTGGCTCGTGAACTTAAGCAGGGTTTTGAAGCCCGAAAAGAAACCGAGAGGGGGCAGAAGCAAAACCAGAAACGAAACGAGGAAGCCGATGCGAAAGCGCGAGAACTTGGCATAGAACCTTCCGGCGACACCAGGATGCGATACAGGTTGTGGCTTGAACTTGGCAAGGATCCGCTTGATCGCCGCTGTCCTTACACGGGTACGCAAATAGCAATTAACAAGTTGTTTTCTGCCGAGATTGAGATCGATCATATTCTGCCTTTCTCTCGTACACTGGACAATACAGTCAGCAATCGCACATTATGCGCGCGAGAAGCGAACCGCCGCAAGGGCGATCTTACGCCTGCGGAAGCGGTAGAGCAGGGCCTGTTCGAGGAACGCCATATCAGAGACGCTATGGCGAATATGCCCGGAAACAGGAAATGGCGGTTTGCATCCGACGCAATGCAGCGCTTCGAACAGGACGAACGATTTCTTGATCGGCATTTGCATGAAACCCAATGGCTGGGTAGGCTCGCCAAAAAATACATGGAAGCGATTGCCGAGAATGTGTGGGTTATTCCTGGTCGTTTGACGGCGTTGCTTCGAGCAAAATGGGGCCTGAACAGTTTGCTGGGCGGTCCCAAAAAGAACCGTAACGATCACAGACACCATGCCATCGACGCAGCCGTTGTTGGCGTAACCGACCGGGGTTTGCTGCAAAGGATATCCACGGAGAATGCGCGTCAAGGAGAAAGAGGCATTGAGCGTCTTCATGTACCGAAGCCGTTCGATGCCTTTCGTGATAGGGTTAAGGAAAAGGTGGAAGGCATCATTGTGTCTCACAAGATTGATCATGGTAAAGGAGGAGCCCTTC
This sequence comes from Rhodothermales bacterium, assembly GCA_028283985.1. Taxonomy (GTDB): domain Bacteria; phylum Bacteroidota; class Rhodothermia; order Rhodothermales; family VXPQ01; genus VXPQ01. The sequence goes on from JANQSQ010000604.1 coordinate 3,228, forward strand.
ATGAGGAAACCGCCTACGGTATCGTTTCTGATCCAGAAAGCCTAAATAATGAGTATACACTTGTCTCTCGGAAACCGGTAACCTCTCTCTCATATAATGAAATTAGTGGAGTACGTGACCGTAGAGTACGTGACCCTGAATTACGTGAATCCCTGCTGGAAGAAACACGCAGTGCTAACAATAAGAAGGAACTGCAACAAGTTCTTTCGAACTGGTCAGAAAGAACAGGGGTACGCCGCTTGCGAATATTAAGGAAGGAATCTGAATTTATACCCGTTGTAAATTCTTCTGGGAAAGAATATAAAGCAGTGATTCCTGGCGAAAATCATCGTGTAGATGTATTCCAAATGCCGAATGGCGATTGGAATTTTGATACAGTATCCAGATTCGAAGCCAACCAGTCTGACTGGGAAACAGAATCTACAGATGTTCCACGTCTCATTATCCGTCTGCATAAAGGTGATCTTGTAGAGATCGATTGTGAAGATAAAGGAAGAAAGGTAATGCGTATCTATCAGTTACATCCTTCTGCGCGCAGGGTTCAATGTGCAGCTCACAATGAAGCGGGTGTTTTGCAGACTCGTCACGCAGATTCGAAAGACACATTCCGGTGGATGCTTCTGCCATTCTCTAAATTTCAGGAATATAATCTCCGCCCGGTAATTGTAACCGAAACGGGGCGAGTGGTCTATAAAAAGCTGGGATGATGGCGACAAACCGGATAGCGCCAGCTCGTGTTGTTGAGGTCAATACGCCCGGTATGCATCTTTCTCTCCATCGGGGATTTTTGCAGGTCAGGCAGGAAAATGAAACTATCGGAAAGGCTGTGCTCGACGATATCGGATGCGTGCTCGTTTCCGTACCTGGCGTTAGCGTCACAACAAACCTCATAGACGCATTGGCGAAGCGTAATATTCCACTGGTAACCGTCGGCAAATCCTATATGCCTTCCACCATAGTAGTTCCATTATCGGGCAGCGGGTTATTAGCCGACAGAATGCAGGCTCAAGCCCAGGCTTCTTTACCAACGCGGAAGCGCGTTTGGGCTTTCCTGGTGCGCGGCAAGATAGAAGCACAAGCCGCCGTTTTGAATCGGACAGGTGGAGCAAATATAATGCGTTTGCAACGTATGGCACGGCATGTGCGTTCTGGGGATCCCGATAATATGGAAGCGCAAGCGGCGCGCCTGTACTGGCCCGATCTTATGGGAAGCGGGTTTCGTCGCGACCGTTCGGAACCCGGCATTAACGCCATGTTGAATTACGGATATACTATTCTTCGTTCTTCGGCGGCCCGAGCCATTTGCGCGGCTGGCTTGCATCCGATGCTGGGTCTGCATCATTTGACCCGCGGGGACGGTATGCGCCTTGCGGACGATCTGATGGAGCCATTTCGTCCGGCCATTGATCTTGTTGTGCGGACGTTGACGAGAGATGGCGTTACAACGATCGGAACGATGTCCAAACAGCGACTTGTCAGCGTTCTCCACGCTGATTATCAGATGACTGCGGATGAAGTAAGTCCCTTGTCAACCTGTTTGGTGCGTCTTGCTCAAACACTCGGGAAGGTGTTTCAAGGGGAACGTCACATACCGGAACTGCCTCTTTCACCCATCCCGCTTCCCGAAGATATCGGTATGGACGACAGTAATAACAAGCCGTTTTGAACAAATGCCGACTTTAAGCGGCTATCGCCTGATGTGGATCATGGTGCTTTTCGATCTGCCTGTGGTTGGTGAGCGGGAACGCAAACGGGCCACTAAATTCAGGAATTTTCTCCTTGACGAAGGATTCGAGATGGCGCAATTCTCTGTGTACGTACGATTTACTCGAGGCAGGGATCACGTGAATACGATCATGCGCAGGATCGGCGCACATATTCCTCCTCAAGGCAAGGTGGATATGCTATGTTTTACGGACAAGCAGTACGAGTCCATCGTGAGTTTTCGGGGGAAGCACGACTTGGAAAAACCTCGAAAACCGGATCAATTGATGCTTTTTTAGGCCATATTCAATGATTTTTCCTTTCTCAAAAACTTTAAACCCCTTGCAGCCCAAGGACTTACAAGGGGTTTAAAGTTACCAATCAGAGAGATGCGCGCCAACCGCAACATCCAGGGCCGTCATGATGAATTGGGCGAGAAAGTTACCAATCAGAGAGATGCGCGCCAACCGCAACTATATCCCAAGGAACAAGACGCAAAGGGGTAAAGTTACCAATCAGAGAGATGCGCGCCAACCGCAACTACGGTAGGCCGGCTGAGCTCGCGCTCGGCAAAGTTACCAATCAGAGAGATGCGCGCCAACCGCAACAAGAAGCTGCACCTCCGTTGCGCCGGCAACAAAGTTACCAATCAGAGAGATGCGCGCCAACCGCAACCGTGCGGGTAGAGCCTGCATCCTCCCATCCAAAGTTACCAATCAGAGAGATGCGCGCCAACCGCAACTATGTTGCCGGCGAGATCATTGCCCAGATTAAAGTTACCAATCAGAGAGATGCGCGCCAACCGCAACCACTGTCCAGTCGCTCGCTGCGAGCGTGGCAAAGTTACCAATCAGAGAGATGCGCGCCAACCGCAACAGAGGGCGCGTGGGTATGGCTCGCGCCGCAAAGTTACCAATCAGAGAGATGCGCGCCAACCGCAACCAGAGCGTCTTGCAGGCGCGCACGGTTTCGAAGTTACCAATCAGAGAGATGCGCGCCAACCGCAACCGTGCCGCCGCCCGT
>JANQSQ010000634.1 GCA_028283985.1 Rhodothermales bacterium
AGGTGGTATCGACAGGGTGTCGAGTTACATCAATGCTTCGTCCGGCAGATTCTGATCTTCCGTAGCATCGCTGTTCGCGATATAGGGAGGCACGACCCCGAGGACTTGCGGCATCATTTCATCGCGCACGACGATAAATCGGTCCATTAGCTCGGAAGCGACCGCACTGGCGGGGGGGAGGGTATCGGTATACGGATCGATCTGGGTACCGTGCTTCCAATACCGATAGCAAACGTGCGGTCCCGTGGCCAGCCCCGTGCTTCCCACATAACCGATCACATCTCCCTGTTTCACTCGTGTGCCCGGGCGTATGCCTGAGGCAATACGAGACATATGGAGATAGCCGGTCGTATACACCGAATTGTGCCGGATTTTGACGTAGTTGCCATTATAGCGCTTGAATTGCGCTTCAAGGACTACGCCGTCTCCTACCGAATAGATCGGTGTGCCCGGTGCGGCGGCGTAATCCGTGCCCAGATGCGCCTTGTATGTTTTCTGGATCGGGTGAAACCGTCTCCGCGAATAGCGTGAACTGATACGGTCGTATCGTATCGGCGCCTTGAGGAGTTCCCTGCGCAGGCTATTCCCGCTCTCGTCGAAAAAATCGGGACGTTCCCCTTCTTCGAACCGGAAACCGAAATAGTCGGTGTTCCGGTGTCCGAACCGGGCCGCGATGATTCGCTCGACACGAAACGGTTCTCCGTCCACATGGAGGACTTCGTAGATCACGTTGAAGTCATCTCCCTCGAGAATGCGAAAAAAATCCACCTGCCATGCAAACACTTCCGCAAGGGCAAGGGCAAGCGGCGGCACAAGATTTGGAGGTACCTGTTTGGCTTCCAGGGTTCGGTAGAGGGAGCTTTCGATGCGTCCGGACAATTGCCTGCGCCTTATTTCTCCTTCCCGTTTCCCGGCGTAGACCGCACTGGACTCGGAATCGGCAGCAAGATCGAAGACCACGTAATTAAGCTTGTCCTGCTCGTACACCACATAGCGCGCCTGATACGTCCCGGCAAGAGAGTCGCTGTACACGCGAAGAGATTTCCCTGCCTGGATACGCCGTACGTCGAAGATATTCCGCGCCGAAGAGGCGATCGTAAGAACCTTTTCGTACGGGATGTTGTGCCCGGTCAGAATCTCTCCGAACGTTTCGTTTCGGCGTACGCTGCGGTCTATGACGTCATAGCCGTCGGATACGAGGCCGTATTCGTCGAGCTCCGTTTCGACCGGTGGCGGCGGTGCTTCCCGGGTAACGGATACCGCCTCGGATGCTTCGAAGGGAGCGTCCTTTCCTCTGATGAGGAGGAGTGTTGCGGCAAGCAAAAAGACGCCGACAACCGCTGCGATTCCGGGATACTTTATACTACGCATGTCTGTAAATGACCTGAACATGCCGAATCCGATGCCGGGGTATACACCTTGCGGGGCCGATTGGGCGGGTGGGAGGCCGCATGCCGGATGTATTGTTCGGAACTGCCGAATATCGACGGAATACGGAATTCCGAGAAGCAGCGTATTCTGTCAACGTACGGCATTTCCTGCGGTTTCGCAACCGCCAGCAGCATTATTTCGGTTTCCACAGGTGTTCCTTTCCTCCTGCCGTGCTATTTGCCCATCGCGCCAGCACGAACAAGTAATCAGATAGCCGATTCAGGTAGGCCAAGGCGGGTTCATTGGGCGGTTCGCTTGCTGCCGCTGCAACGACCCGCCGTTCGGCCCGG
>JANQSQ010000639.1 GCA_028283985.1 Rhodothermales bacterium
TAGGGCGAACGGACCGCAGGTGCGAGAGGATGTAATATATCTTCCGCGTCTCTGCCATGCGTCCAGACGACGAACAGCGTAGAGCCGGGACGGTATTCCCAGCGCAATACGAGATTGGAATGCAGACTGCTGAATGCAAACTCATCCCGCTTCGGATAAGCATCGAAGTCAGCCAGATTATCCCGATCCTGCTGAATCCGGAAACGGTCGTAGCGTCCCCTCGCTGCAAAAAGCTGGCTGTACAACTGCAGGGATAATCTGGGCGTCAGGGTAAACGTGCCGCGCAGCGTAATGTCCGCCGAACGCGTATCCCTCGCGCCAAATACGGATACGTAATACTGGTCGACGCCGGTGGGATCGACACCGCCGAGAATGGCGTTCAGCGTTCCGTGATCGTCGAACGCTACAAAATCCGAATAGGTCAAGTCATCCGGATGGGACGCCTCCTCTCCGATGCGCCAACCGGATCCGGAGCGTAAAAAGGTTTCGTTTGCGGACCAGGCCTGCACATCGCGTTCCCACTCGCCTTCTATTTGGGCGGACAACGACAACCGATTACTGGCATTCCATTGTCCTTCGAGACTGACTTCCGATTCTGTGCCTCCATCGCCGTAAAATGCTAAATCCAGTCCCGGCTCGATTTGCCAGTTACGTCTTTCGTCGGTTTGGAACCGCCCTTGAATGGCAAAACTCCCCGGTGGGGACCAAGGCAGCAGTCCGCGCGTCTCGTACAAATCGTACCCGCCGAACGGATTTTCATATTCAAGGCCAAAAATTATGGACTGGAAGCCGTGGAACGTCCACCGGGAACCGAAATCGAACCGCTGACCGAGGTCCAGCCCTTCCAGATAGGAAAACTGCTGAACGGAGAAAAGGCGCGCTCCGGCTCGCGAGAAAGGCCCAAAAGGGCTTCCGCCATTGACCTGGTGCTGCATGGAGGTGAGAAACGCAATGAAATTGTTCTCACGAAGTTGGCCCGTATCGTTTGGATTAAAGGCATCGCTGAACACGTCCAGTCCCGCAAATCCGTACCAGGCCCCCTGCCGTTTGCGCGCCCATAGCTTGCTGGCGAACCCGGTCTCTCCGTCGATATCCGCATCGATCCAATTTCGGTTCGTAAGCGCAAAAAATCCCTCAACGCCGTACCGGTTTTGGAGAAACCGGAGATCCCAGTCCGCGCCTGCCGCCAGACTACGCAAGTGATCCCCGCCTACATCGGATGCTTCGAAGAGGGTTACGATGCCTCCGACGCTCGAATAGGATCCGATTTGCTGGCTCACCCGTCCGACGCCATATCCTCGCGAAGGACTGAAATCGGATCCCGTTGCGGCGCCCAACACACCAAAGGAAAGGCCTGAACCTGTACGCCCGGAAAGCTTCGTGGCGCCAATAATGGGGGCATCCGCCCCGATGCGGCGCGTATACAGAAGCCGTCCGGGGCCGACTGAAAATTCGTAGATATTGATACCCTCTACAAAGAAGGGGCGACGTTCCTGAAAAAAGGTTTCGAACGCCGTAAGATTCAACACCGCCGGATCGGCCTCGACCTGACCGAAATCCGGATTGATCGTCCCATCCAGCGTAACATTCGTGCCAAGACCGACTTTCAGGTCCCCGCCCACATCGAAGGTGCGGCTGCTTGCCCGTTTTCCAGTGACTTCCTCGCTTTCGAGGGTATTCACTCCGGTGACGGTATAGGGTATGATCTGCACGTTGCGCCGGGGCTTCACATCCCGAATGCCTTCCAGACGCCCGAATCGGGCCACCAGGTTGGTCCGCTCCGTGCGGGGCACATGGGGCCACTCCGATTGTTCGCCGAGCCGGGGAATCCTGCGCGTGAAGTGAACTCCCCATGTTTGCGTGGGCGCCTCCGAAAAACGCAGCATGCTATACGGAATGCGCAACTCCACAACCCACCCCTCTTGCGTTGTGCGTACATCCGAATACCATACCGCATCCCAGGAAGGATCCATGCCTCGGGGCGCATTACTGCCGCCGCCGCCACCCGGCCCACCGCCACCGCCACCCGGCCCGCCGCCGGTTGTTCCGGTTCCTGTCTGGAGTGCATCGAATTGGACGCCGGCCGCATTCACGCCAAAAACATAGGCGGTGCGCCGGTCATAATAGGCGTCCACGGCCACCAGAAACCAGTCTGCCCGATTGAAATCGTCCCGCCGCCCCAATGCATTTTCAATAGCCCCCGGCTCATCGTCATGGAGCAATGCCCCGACGTAAAGATTATTCGCACCATACAAGACACGAACTTCCGTTTTCTGAAATGCCGGGGCGCCGTCCACAGGTTCGTATTGCCTGAAACCGGATACGGCGACGGCCCTTTGCCAGACCGCTTCGTCCAGTATGCCGTCGAGGACAATCTCTTCTTCGACAAACAGGGCCTGCATGACGCCCTCGTTTTCCCGCTCCAACGGAGGCGACAGCGCACTCGTCTGGGCCGAGGCCTCAAGGGCGGGCAGCAGAGCGCATACGGCGAACACGGTCGCAACAAATGCCGAAACATGTGAGAAAATCAGTACATCGCGTTGCATGAAAACACAGTTTGAACGAAAAAGCCTGATATACCCTTGTACATACCCTGTTCGATGCGCAACCTTCCCGGGAAAAGCTACGGCAGGTACAGAATACGCAAGAGTTAGACCTCAAATACCTGTTCCGTATTCCATGAGCGGCAAAAAACGCATATCCAGCTGTGTTTGCGTTATATTTTATCATTGTATTTCCTGTATTTCCTGTATTTCCTGTATTTCCGGCTTTTATCCGCATCTTTCTTCTCTGATCCTTTCCGGCTACCCTCCATGCACTACAGGATGCGCTTCGCAAGCCGTGCAACGCTTGCTTCTCTCTTCTTTCTTCTGACCTTGTCCCTTGCGCTTCCCGCCACGGCGCAGCAAGCGGGACAGACGGGAGCCTACGCTGCCAATAACAGCGCAGCCGATAGCGCCCCGGGCGCCGCCCCCGCAATACGAGCGATTAAAAGCAACAGCGAAACCCTGCCCATCCTTGATGGCAACGTATTGGGCGACCCTGCCTGGTCCGAGATCGAACCGGCTACCGGATTTATCCAAATTACTCCGAACGAGGGGCAACCGGCCTCCGAGCAGACCGCAGTCCGTATCCGCTACACCGAACAGACTCTGTACGTCGGGGTCGTGTGCTACGACCGCGACCCGTCGCAGATCATCGTGTCGGACAGCCGCCGGGATGCGGATCCCCAGGAGGCCGACAGTTTCAGTCTCGTTCTGGATACGTACCGTGATCGCCAGAACGGTTTCATCTTCGGGACAAATTCCGCCGGGGTCGAATACGATGCGCAGGTAACGAACGAAGGCCAGAACAGCGGCCGGTTCTCCCAGGGCCCGCGCAACCAAAGCGGTTCGGGCGGCGGACTGAATGTCAACTGGGATGGCGCGTGGACGGTCCACACGGAAACAGGGAAATACGGATGGAGCGCCGAATTCGCCATTCCGCTGCGCACCTTGCGTTTTGCGACCGGAGAGAATCAGGCGTGGGGCATCAACTTCGAACGCCGCATCCGGCGTCGGAACGAAACCGCCTATTGGGCCCCGCTTCCCCGGCAATACACGCTCACGCGGGTTTCGCTGGCCGGGACGCTGGAAGGCCTGGACATCCAGGCGCCGCGCAATCTGCAAATCATCCCGTACGCGCTTGGACAAGGCGCCCGCACCACCGACTCCTCGGAGTTGCCAACCACCTCGGAATACTCAGACCCGGAAGGGGACATCGGCATAGACCTGAAGTACAGCGTAACCCCAAGCATGACGCTCGACGTCACGTACAACACCGATTTTGCGCAGGTCGAGGTGGACGAACAGCAAATCAATCTGGATCGCTTCAATCTTTTCTTCCCGGAAAAAAGGCCCTTCTTCCTGGAAAACGCCGGCGTGTTTTCGGTGGGCGCGCCGGGGCAGATCGACCTGTTCTTCAGCCGGCGCATCGGCATCGGCGCGGGTGGCGTCGCGGTGCCCATTCTCGGCGGCGCCCGCCTATCCGGCTCCATGGGCGACTACCGGATCGGGGTGCTCAATATGCAAACCCGGCAACTGGGCGGGGAGGAGATTCCGGGGAACAATTTCAGCGTGGCGCGTCTCAAGCGCGAGTTTCCGAACCGCACCTTCGCCGGCGTGCTTGTTACCAACCGGCAGGGCGTGGGCGATCTGGCGGCCGAGAACGATTACAACCGCGTAATTGCGCTGGACGGGCAACTCGGTATCGGACAGTACGGCTTCGTATCGGGTTTCGGGGCGTTGTCGGCGACACCGGGTATATCGGGGAAAAACTATGCGTTCCAGACAGTTGCCAACTACAATTCCGAAGCCTGGATGCTGAACGCAGCGTATGCCGAAGTAGCCGACAACTTCAACCCGGAACTCGGTTTTATGCAACGGACATCCGCCTACCGGCGTTTTAGCGGCCTCGTTTTTTACCGGTATCGTCCCGACTTCCTCCGTTTTCACGAATTGCGCCCGCATGTCAGCTACTATGGTTATTGGGGCTTCGACAGAGTGTATGAAACAGGTTTTCTGCACATCGACAACCACTGGGAATGGGAAAACGGCTGGGAGATTCACACAGGCATCAACTTCACCACCGAAGGCGTCCGGAATGCTTTTCAAATCAGCGAGGGCGTGTGGGTACCGAGAAAATCGTACCATCACCGGGAAGCCATGATCGTCGGCATCACGGACGAAAGCCTTCCACTCAGCCTGAGCACCCGGGTGATTGCGGGAGGATTCTTCGGAGGCGATCGCGTTACGATCCTGTCCACCATCCGCGCGCGGGCCGGGGATGCATTCAACACGGAGATCGGCCTGAGTCAAAACTGGGTGGACCTGCCGGGCGGCAAATTCACCGCGAATCTGGTGCGCACGCGGCTTTCGTATTCCTTCACCCCGCGCATCTACCTGCAAACGCTGATTCAGTACAACAGCGCAG
>JANQSQ010000657.1 GCA_028283985.1 Rhodothermales bacterium
TTCCGGGATACGGGCCGGCATTCCCTCGTGGTATACGACGATCTTTCCAAGCAGGCGGTCGCTTATCGCGAGCTGTCGTTGCTGCTGCGCCGCCCGCCGGGGCGCGAGGCGTATCCGGGCGACGTGTTTTACCTGCACAGCCGCCTGCTGGAGCGGGCCGCCAAGATCAACGAAACGAAGACGGTCGCGGTCCGGATGAACGATGTCCCCGAATCGCTGCAGGGGAAGGTGGAAGGAGGCGGTTCCCTGACCGCCCTGCCCGTCATCGAAACGCAGGCCGGGGACGTGGCCGCCTATATCCCGACGAATGTGATTTCCATCACGGACGGCCAGATCTATCTGGAAACGAACCTCTTCAATGCGGGGGTGCGCCCGGCCATCGACGTCGGGATTTCCGTATCCCGCGTCGGCGGCAACGCGCAAATCAAGGCGATGAAAAAGGTCGCGGGCACACTGCGCATCGACCTCGCGCAGTACCGCGAATTGCAGGCCTTCTCCAAATTCGGATCCGACCTGGATCCGGCCACCCAGCGCCAGTTGCTTCGCGGGGAACGCCTCGTCGAAATTCTGAAGCAGGGCCAGTATGCGCCCGTGCCGGTGGAAGAACAGGTGGCCGTAATATTCGTGGCGACGCAGGGATTGCTGGACGCGGTGCCGGTACACCGCCTGCGCGAACTGGAAACCGAATTCATCGGCAAGCTGCAGATACAGCACAAGGACCTGCTCGACGCCATTCGCGAAACGGGCGAGCTTTCGGACGAACACCGGGAGGTGCTCTCCAGCGTGGCAAGCGATCTGGCGGACCTTTTCCGGGCATAGCGCACAGCCTGATTCATGCCCAATCTCCGGGACATACGGAACCGGATCGACTCGATCCGCAATACGCAGCAGGTGACGCGCGCCATGAAGATGGTGGCCGCCGCCAAGCTGCGGCGCGCGCAGGAACGCATATTCAGCACGCGCCCGTACGCATACCGGCTGGGGGCAGTCATCAGCCGGCTCAAGGAGCAGCTCGACGCCACGGAACACCCGTTGCTGCAGGAGCGCGAAGAGACCCGGAGCATCCTGTTCATCGTCGTGACGGCCGACCGCGGTCTGGCGGGGGCGTTCAACGCCAATATCGTCAAGGAAGCGGAACAGGCGATGGCGGCATACGAAGCCGTACGCAACGCCGGCAACCTGCACGTGCTGGCCGCGGGACGGAAAGGGCATGACCATTTCGCCCGCAGGGGATACCGGATGGTCGGCGATTTTCGCGGGGTCTTCGACCGGATCGAGGTGGAAACGGCCCGGAAAATCGTCGAACAGGCCGTGGACGGGTATCTGAACGGTTCCTGGGACGAGGTGAAGATCGTTTACAACGAATTCCGGAACACCATCGCCCAGAACCGGGTCGTCGAACCGTTTCTGCCGATCCCGAAGAAGCAGTTCCTGACGCCGATCATGGAGGCCCGAGGCGAAGGAGACGCTCAGGCGGACAGCGACCGCACCGCCGGCGATTCCATCTTCGAGCCGGAAGCGGAATCCGTCCTGCACGAGTTGTTGCCGAGATACCTGCACTACCAGGTATGGCGCGTGCTGCTCGAATCGAACGCGGCGGAGCAGGGCGCCCGCATGGTGGCCATGGACAATGCGACCTCCAATGCGGAAGAGTTCCTGCGCAACCTGAAGCTGAAGTACAACCGGGCGCGCCAATCCGCGATCACCACGGAGATCATCGAGATCGTTTCGGGAGCCAACGCCCTGGAAGCCGGATAGAATCCGCATCGCGGGGCATCGAACCTCGCAATTCTTCCGGCGTTAGCAGGGATCCTGAAATGCAAACACGATCCAAACACAAAATGTGCGCCGGGATGCGTCCCGCAAGCGCAACGGGAGAGGTGGCCGAGCGGCTGAAGGCGCTCCCCTGCTAAGGGAGTATACGGCGACCCCGTATCGTGGGTTCGAATCCCACCCTCTCCGCATGGGTAGTATATCTTTTAATCACCAGAAAAATCTGTTCAATCAAGCCGAAGCGCCTCTGTCGGGAGACTCGGATGACACCTGATGTAAAAGATTATGATCGCGTGAGAAACAATTTTTTGACGCAAGTGTTGTAATGATCCGGAATTACGCATATATTTTACACCATATATGGTGTAAAATATATGCAAACTACATACCCTCTAGCCACCCCACACGGTATCATGCTAGCTCGCTTTTCGGTAATACGATACGGAACAAAAGTACACCCTGAATCTCCGGGGGTTAGTGCCTGACCGCCGACGCATGCATAACCTCGTTTCCAGTTACTGAGAAACACAATGACGGAGAACGCTATGAAAAAGCAAGACAAGACTGTATTGAAAAAAAATATAAAAATCGATTCTAAAGTGCTACGTGAGTACGACAAGTTACAAAGCACAAAAGGTATAACTTTACATAGACGAGGTGATTATCGTGCTGGAAAATCTGTTAAAGACAGTGGCATTCACCACTATGGCGTATCTCTTTTCAAAAGATCTATAGAATTTTAGAAATATGCTCTTGTATGTATAAAGGAATGCAATTGTCTTCTTGACATATAATCAAGTAGTAGGTGAAAGTAATCCTGAATACATTTTCTGATTTTTTTATTGTTAGAATAATCGATTATTTTTAGCCCTATTTCATTTTCCAAAATTGCTATATTTAAGCCTCGTCCATGCGAATGCCAACGTTCATTATTACTTAGTATTTTGGCTATTTCACCAGCTCTTTCTTTTTTCATTTCTTGTGTCACTTTCGATTTTTTAGTTTCCGTCTTGTTCCAATTTTTAAATTTATATTCGGATAACCATTTGACCAATAACTCCTCGGACAATTCTCGTGCTTGCTCAAATTGATGCAGCTCACCTAAGTCAAGGGATTGCAATAATGAAAATTCAGCCGTGGTTAGGTTCCCCTCCTCGGATTTTTTGTTAAGCCGTTCAAATTGATTTAGATACGATAAAGCCGGAACCAACTTGTCATCTTTCACTATTTGGGGATCTATAGGTCCGAGAACGGAGAAATAATCCATCATGATATCATCACCAGAAAGAACAAAAATAGTTCCAGCTGACATGGCTCTATCAGGCACGAGAAATGTTACTTTATTGTAAGAATGTCGAATAACAGAAACCATCCGATCAACTACCTCCACAACACCCCCATTGGTATTATGGATGATTAGTAATTCATCTTTTTTCTCCTCGATGGCTTCGATTGCATCTCGGACACCTTGATCTAATCCCGGTAGAATAGGGCCAATAATTGTCAAAGCATCACAATCATCAGATATTGATTCGATGTCCTTAAGGAGACGATTCAGGTCATCCTTAATTGTTTCGTCAAGTGGTTGCATGTGTTACAACAATGTTTGGAATGACAAATCCGAGGAAACGTGTTATCATACCCGATGCTGTACGAATATGTTTCGATAATAACGGACCCAACTGAGAATTGGAACGACTAGTCCGAGGGGTTAAGCCGCTTTTTGGAACGGCCCTCTAGTCGCAACCCATAATATTATGATGTTCGGGCAAGAAATACAGATTTCATGAACAGTGAACGCGATGACCAGAGGTGAATCGGATCGCCAGAATATCGAGATCGGACAAAGTTGCAGTGGCTGAGGGGCACGGCGCAGGC
>JANQSQ010000659.1 GCA_028283985.1 Rhodothermales bacterium
GCGGGCAAGAGTGGCCGGAAACATAGAATTTTACGCCACGCTGCGGACCCGTCGAGCCCTGGCGGCGTGCGATGTCGCTGTGCTTCTGGTGGATGCCGCCGATGGCCTTCAGATGCAGGACATTCGCATTCTGAAGCAGGCGGAAGAGCTCGGAAAAGGACTCGTTATCGCCGTAAACAAATGGGACCTCATCGAGAAAGAAACCAACACGGCCCGGGATTGGCGCCGCGGAATTCGCAAGCGGCTTCCGATGCTGGACTACGTGCCCATATTGTTCATCTCCGCACTCACCCGGCAACGGGTGCATACCGTGCTCAACTCAGCCATTGCCGTCCATGAACGACTGCGCCTGCGCATTCCAACCCATGAAGTAAACGAAGTGATGCAAAAAGCCATCGGCAGGCATCATCCCCCCACATGGCGCAACCGGTTCGTGCAGATAAAGTATGCATCGCAGGTGGCGTCGAATCCTCCCGTATTCGCCTTTTTTTGCAATTATCCGAAAGGCGTGCACGAGTCATACCGGCGATATCTCGAAAACGAACTCCGCAAGGCGTTCGATTTCAGCGGCGTCCCGCTTACCCTGGTGTTTCGCGCCAAGTCGCGGGAACGCGCATAGCTTCGCTTCCGGCGGCGCCTCCCGGAACCACGTTGCGCGAAGCGCCTCCCGCATGCTGCGGCTTTTTCTGCAAGAGGGCAGCGTATTTTCGCGATCTTCTCCGGCAAATCCTCGCGATATCCGTCGTCAGGGCGTATCTTGCGTAGTGTTAACAGACCCTGGTATTTTTCGCTATCCGAGTCCGCCATGCCCGGCAAACCGGTACCTGTGAAAAAGAAGAAAGAGCGCACACTCAATTTCTGGGAGCGTCTGTATCTCCCTGAAGTGTTCAAGGGCCTTGGGTACAGCTTTCGCAAGATGCAGCAGCCAAGCTATACCCTCCGGTACCCGGAAGAGCAATGGTATCCCCCTGACAGTTATCGGGGACGCCCGGTGCTGGTCGAGGAAGAGGGCCGTCCCCGGTGCGTTTCCTGCAACCTGTGCGCACGGGCTTGTCCCCCGATGGCTATTGCCATGCAATCGCGCGAAATGGAGGGGGCCAAGGAGCGGGAACCGGAATGGTTCGAGATCAACATGCTCCGGTGCATCTACTGCGGGTATTGCGAGGAAGTCTGCCCGGAAGAAGCGATCGTCATGTCGAAAGAATACGATCTGACCTTCCAGAGTCGGGAGGAAGCCGTGTTTGGTCTGGAACAACTGCTTATGCCGGCAGAACGTCTCAAGGACCGGTTCGATTGGCTCGAAGCCTACAAGGATCGGCAGTTCGGAGAACAGTGGGATTTCCGGCGGGAAAACAACGTGCACAGTCTCAGAGACCGTGCTTTTCTTGCATCGCTGGCCGAGGATATCCACAGTGACACAGAGGCTTCGGTCGAGCCGCTGCCCGATACGGAATGACCGACGCCTCCGACGTTCCCCGAACCGCCGGGGTCCGCCAGGCATTGCTGGATCAACTGGCGTATCTGATCGACGAAACCGCCGTGTTGCGGGAGCATGTCGGACGCATTCCGGAAAGCGTTCTGGAGGGACGGCCGATAGAAAGCGAGCTTTCCTTCCTGGAAATGTATGTGGCGCTGTACCTTTTTGACGAAAAGGTATATTCTCCGGTCGTTGCCCGTCTGGCGGAAGGGAAGGATGTTTTCCTCGACGTACCCGGGGAAAGAGAGATACTTGACGACGCAGCGCCGGAACGCATGGAAATAGAGGCTGTGCTCGATCATATCGGCACGGCCCGTACAGGGTTGGCGGCATTATTTTCCGGGCTCGATATACATGCGTGGCAAACCCCTGTCATGATCGATGGCGCCGCTACGGACGTGTTTGGCCTGGCCCGTCATGTCATCGGACACGATATCGATCTTCTGCGCAGGGCAGCGACCCGGCTTCACGAAAGCAGACTCACCTCACGCAGGGAGGACATTCCAAAATAATGCGGTGCAGCGAGGGTCCTGAAAAATGTGTATTCGGTGTAACGATTGCGGAAAACTTCCGTTTAATAGATATAAGATCCGCAGCAAAGACAGGAATCCGTATCTTGCCGGCCCTTTGCGTTGAGAAATACTTGCTATAGCACCCGGGAGCATGGCCGCACGCGAAAAGACATACAATGACATCGCCTCGGCATTCCGGCAGGGAAACTTCAAACCGCTCTATTTTTTCTACGGCGACGAGCGGTTTCTTATCGACGAATTGCAGGATGTCCTGCTGGCGAATGCGCTCGCCCCGCACGAACGGGACTTTAACCTCGACATTGTGTACGGTCCCGATACGGATGCACAGCATGTGCTGGGACTGTGTGCGTCCTTCCCCGTAATGAGTGAACGGCGCGTCGTGATCGTGCGCGACTTTGAAAAGCTGAAGGACAATCGGCTGTTCAAAGAGTATGCGCAGCATCCGAATCCGGCGGCGGTGGTAGTGCTCGTATGCAGTTCGAAACCGGACCGCTCAAGGCATCCTTACCGGGCTCTTCGGGAACACGCCGTTGCGATGGAAAGCAAACCGCTCTACAGCAATCAGATGCCCGGCTGGATCAAGGAGCGCGCGGCAAAGCAGGGATACGATATGACGCCGGAGGCCATACATATGCTGGCCGACTATGCGGGCGCCGATCTCGGGACGGTGGTCCGCGAGATGGAAAAACTTGAAACCTATGCGGCCGGACGAGAGACCATTACAGCGGACGATGTTGTTCGCGCGGGTGGACATAGTCGGAGTGTCAATGTATTCGAATTGCAGAAGGCGGTAGGCGAACGGCGCGGCAAAGATGCGTTTCACATTGTGGAACGAATGTTGCAGCGCGCATCCAATGTGCGCGGGGAAGCACTCATGATCATTGCCGTCCTGAACGCTTATTTCACGAAGATCTGGAAACTCAGCGCCTGCGAATCGTCCATGTCGAACAAGGAAATGGCGCGCCATATTGGCGTATCGCCATTTTTCCTCAAGGAATACCTGACAAGCCTCCGCCGATACAAGGCGCCGGCGATCCGGAATACGTTCCCCGTATTGCTGGCGGCGGATTACGAACTGAAGGGTGGAGCCGCGCGGAGCGAACGTCTGGTGATGACATTAATGCTTCGCAAAATATTCTCGCCCCCCTTATGACCACATTGCCTCGTTTGCCGCACAATAAGAATGGGGGACCGTACGTTCCCGATTTTGTGCGATAGACGTCAGCATATACCGAGGGATATACGCCCATGCAGAACACTCATGTCATAAAGCGCCGCCACGCGACCCGGAAGAACACGAACCCTAATACGCGGTATCTGGATGCGCTCAGCCCGATGAGCGACGAGGACCTGATGTCACAGTTTCAGGCAGGAACCGTAGAGGCATTCAATATCCTGGTAGGCCGGTACAAGGATCCGCTTACCAATTATATCTACCGGTTCCTCGGGGATATGAAGGAATGCGAGGACCTTCTTCAGGAAACATTTCTGAGGGTTTACCGCAACAGGCACTCGTACCGCCGGATCGCCCGCTTCTCGACATGGCTCTACACGATTGCCGGGAATCTGGCGCGGTCGGAATACCGTAAGCGCAAACGGCGCCGGATATCTTCTCTCCAGTCGGTCAACAAGAACGATGAAGAGTACGAGATGGAAGTGCCGGACGAAACCTTCTCTCCGGACAAAGACACGGAAAGCTCGATCCAGGATTTCTATATCCAGGACGCGTTGGGAAAAATTCCCGAGGAGTTTCGTGAGGTAGTCGTGCTGCGGGACGTGCAGCAACTGTCGTACGAGGAAATCGCGGAGATCACGGGGTTGCCCATGGGAACCGTGAAAAGCCGAATTAATCGCGGCAGAACGAAACTTCAGATACTGCTGAAGGATATCTACTTTGTACAGGAGGAATAACTTCGCCTTGCAGTGCTTGCACGAATGAGGCCGGGATGCGGTACAGGGTATAATGAAAACTCCTTTTTTCCGGATCCGGGAGTAGCCTCATGCGTCACATAACACGGTGACCGGTATAGCCTGTCCGGAGCAAGTATCCTTCTTCCGCAAGTTTTCCACCCGCAGTCGGAATCGGATTAGTTTGCCTATGCCTAACGGGTACAGCGATTCGAAACCATACGACGCCTCAAACCTCGAGGACGAGTTTCTCTGCGAATACGTGGATGGAACCATGGATCCTCTCGTCCGCAATGTGTTCGAGGAGTATGTGCGCACCAATCCGGGTATGGGGGAGCATATCGAGCGCCTCCGGCGCACGCGTCGGCTTCTGTGTCGTTACGCTTGTCGTTGCCGGGCGCCAAGCGATCTGCATGATCGGCTGCGCAATTTCATTCCCGTCGAATCGTCCCGCCCCGGTGTTCCTTCCCCTGTCGTTTCCGGGGAAGCGGCGAAGGGGACCGTAGCATCGTCCTACGCCGTGACGGTGATATTAATGCTGGGGCTCGTTCTGGGAGCATCGGGCGTGCAATCCGGGAACGGTCGAATGTCCTCTTCCGCTATGACCGGATCCCATCATGTGCAGCATGCCTCGTCCCTTCCCTATACAGGCGAAATGATGCGTCGATCTTCATACTCGTCTGTGATTCACCCCCTGCCCCATTCTCCGCGCCGCCACCACGCACGATCCATCGTAACCGCCGGTATCGAGCGCGAACTCCGGACCCGACCGACCCCTGCCGCCTCCATGGTTGCTGAGGTGGTATTTCCCTGACAGGATACTCCGATAGTGGTTTCGGAACGGGATGCCTTTCCTTGCGTGCAACGATACTCTGTATTTGGGCCCTTAGCTCAGGGGTTCAGAGCGCTCGCCTCACACGCGAGAGGTCACTGGTTCAAATCCAGTAGGGCCCACATACCTTTTCGTAGAAAAAACATGTCTTTCCTGCCGACATTGCGGCCGGCGCCCTGACGAGCACATGTCGGAAACGCTAAACGAGCAGCAACAGCGCCGCCGCGAAGAACTGCATGCGCTTCGTGAAGCAGGTATCGATCCGTATCCGTATGCGTGGGATGTCACCCACGAGACGGTACACATTGTCGAGACATTCGACGATAACCTGCATCAACCCGGTGAAGACCGCCCCCCTCGGGATCAATTCGATGTAGCCATCGCCGGCCGCATCATGTCGCTCCGCGTCATGGGCAAAGCCGCTTTCCTCGATGTGCAGGACGAGTCCGGCTCCATTCAGGTCTATGTGCGCCGCGACGATCTTCCTGAAGGATATTACCGCGATGTCATCCGGCGCCTGCTCGATATCGGGGATATTGTCGGCGTCAGGGGATTTGCTTTCCGGACACGCATGGGCGAAATCAGCGTGCATGCCGAGGAATTCAGGATTCTGTCGAAGTCGCTTCGCCCCCTTCCGGTGGTCAAGGAAACCGACGAAGGCGTACATAACGAGGTCACGAATAAGGAATTCCGTTATCGCCAGCGGTATGTCGATCTGGTGGTCAATCCGGATGTGCGGAACGTTTTTCGCCAGCGGGCGCGCCTTATTTCCATCATGCGCCGCTTTCTGGACGACCGGGGGTATATCGAGGTGGAAACGCCTGTGCTCCAGCCCGTATACGGAGGAGCGAGCGCGAGGCCGTTCACTACACACCACAATGCGCTCGATATGACGCTCTACCTCCGCATTGCGGACGAGCTATATCTGAAGCGGCTTCTGGTCGGCGGATTTACGGGGGTCTACGAGATTTCAAAAGATTTTCGCAACGAGGGACTCAGCCGCTTCCATAATCCGGAATTCACCATGATGGAGCTGTATGTCTCCTACAAGGATTACGAGTGGATGATGGAACTCGTTGAAGAGATGATCGAGCACATTGCGATGGAGTTGCACGGCACGCCGTATGTGCAATCCGGCAAGCATACGATCTCCTTCCGCCGGCCCTGGAGACGCCTACCGCTCTTCGAAGCCATTGCAGAGTATACCGGGCATCAACTGCGAGACAAAAACGCACAGGAAATAGCGAATATTGCCCGGGAACTCGGCCTCGAAGTGGATGAAAGCATGGGAACGGGCAAACTCATTGACCATATTTTCGGAGAAAAGGTGGAGTCACATCTTATCCAGCCCACCTTCATCACCGATTATCCCCTTGCACTGAGCCCGTTGGCGAAGCGCCATCGCAGCGAGGAAGAGCTTGTTGAGCGGTTCGAACTCATCTGTAATGCAAAAGAGATATGTAATGCATTCAGCGAGCTCAACGACCCGATCGACCAGCGCAACCGCTTCGAGGATCAGGCCCGGTTACGCGCCGGCGGCGACGAGGAAGCCATGCAGGTCGACGAGGACTACCTCCGCGCGATGGAGTATGGCATGCCTCCCGCGGCCGGGCTGGGCGTGGGCATCGATCGCCTCGCCATGCTGATGACGGGACAGGAATCGATCCGGGACGTCATTCTGTTTCCCTTGCTCCGACCGGAATCCGGACAGGAAGAAAGCGAGGGACAGAAAAACCAGGGCGAAGACCCTGCGGCGTAAAAGCGCGCATCACCGAGGGCCTGTTAACAACTATGCAGCGCTGGTGTGCACATTCCGGCGGGCAATGCGCACATTTCTCTTGAAACCGTCGAACTTGCTGCGCCGGACGGGACTCCTTCTGAAACGCCTCCGAAATTCTTCGAGGTCGATTTCCTCCCATGCAACCAGTTCCGTATCGGTAACGCCCGGGCGCGGTGCGTAGCGCTCCTCGTTCGAGGGCTTTTTGAACTTGTTCCAGGGACATACTTCCTGGCATATATCGCATCCGAATATCCAGTTTTCGAATCCGGGTTGAAGCGATGCCGGAACATCGTCTCCGCGATGTTCGATGGTCCAGTAGGAGATACACCGGTTGGAATCCACGGCATACGGGCGATAGATAGCGTCCGTGGGGCAGGCATCGATGCATCTCGTACACGAGCCGCAAAAATCTTCCGCCGGGCTATCGTAAGCCAGGGGGGTGTCTACGATGAGTTCCCCAATGAAAAACCAGGACCCGAGAGACCGGTTGATGAGATTGGCGTGCTTCCCAATCCAACCCAGTCCGCTGCGCTGTGCCCAGGCTTTTTCGAGCACCGGCGCAGAATCGACAAAAGCGCGCCCCTCGGCGCCCCCGGCTTCCCTGCCGAGCCATTCGAAAAGCTCATACAGTTTTTCCTTCATGACACGGTGATAATCCTCTCCCCAGGCATACCGGCTGATTTTACCAGCGGTTTTGCGGGCAGGCGGATCCACCGGATAGTAGTAATTATGGAGCAGGGAAACCACGCTGCACGCCCCTTCTACCAGGCGGCGCGGATCGACGCGTTTTTCGAAATGATTCGTCATCCATTCCATACCGGCATGGCGTCCCCCGAGCAGCCATTGTTCCAGCCGCTCCGATTCCTCATCCAGCCGTTCGGCCTTTGCAATACCACAGGCGTCAAATCCCAGATCGCGGGCGCGCGCCTTGAGCGCGCGACTCAGCGCTTCGGGGTTGGTATGGCGTCCGATCGACATGATGCAGGAAACAGAAACCAGGGCCTGTTAACACTATGCAGGTGGCGTCATAAAAAAGCGGGCCCGCCTGATCGGCGGACCCGCTTTTCCGGCAGCGTCTTGCGATAATTCGCTTCCGGCGTATTGGTTACTCGTCGTAATACCCGGGGCAAACACCGGGTATTGTATCCACACGGCGCGCTTGCTGCGCCCCTTCCTTCTTGGTCGTGCCCGGCAACAGGCCGCGCCCTTCTGTCTGGAAGCGGCTTGCAGCCAAGCCGTTTTCGGTGTAGAACTGCTCGACGATGCGGGCGCGCTCCTCGGAAAGTTGCTGCGCATCGCGCTCGCCCGGTGCAGCGTAGCCAACGATTTCTCCACAGAGATTGGGGCACTGTCCGAAAATGTCGGCGTTTTCCGTAAGCGATGCACTCGCTTCTTCGGTCAACATGCTCGAATTCCGGTCGAAGTAGGCCGCGCTCATCTCTGTGATGTCGTAGCAGATAGCGGCGAGGCACGGCATCGCTGTCACCGTAATCGACTCTGTATCC
The DNA here is from genome assembly GCA_028283985.1 of Rhodothermales bacterium. GTDB lineage: Bacteria > Bacteroidota > Rhodothermia > Rhodothermales > VXPQ01 > VXPQ01. Next base: position 8,036 of record JANQSQ010000659.1, read on the forward strand.
GTGCCGCCTTCGTTTTCTACCGTTGCCGTCACTGTGTAGGTACCGCCCTCGGTATAGGTATGCGACACTTCCGCACCCATTCCCGTGTTTCCATCGCCGAAGTCCCAGCTATACGTGGTGGTCCCATCGCTCTCCGCACGAACGCTGAATGCAACCTCCTGAGGCTGACACACTTCGAACCGCGTATCGCTTGCATCGATGGCTACGATGGTCGGGGCTTCTACGACCTGAACGGAACACATCGCCGTTACCGCATCACGGCCATTGTCGACGGTAACCGTCACATCGTACATGCCGCCGGACACGAAACTATGCGTAGCCGCCATGCCGGTAGCCATGCCACCGTCCCCGAAATCCCAATGTATATTCACAGGCTGCGTGGCCTCGGCATTCGTGTCGACGGTAAAGGAACCTGCTTCATTGGCGCCGAGAACACTCGGGCAACTCGATCCAAGAATTTCGACAGGCGTGAATGCACTTTCAAGGCTGATCCTGACCCCTACGGAAAGCGCACTCACTACCTCGAAGGAAAGAAAGCCGTCATTCCCTCCGTCCGTATTGTCAAACCCGTCATCCGGGAACGCCAGGTTGGAAATGTTTTCGATGACAATCGACGCCCGATCGCTGACGACGAAATCAACACCGAAGCCCAGAACCGGGCCGTACGTGGTGCCCGCCACGTTTGCACCCGTGCCATGCGCTCCGGCCGTCAGGAACGGCGCGATGCGCGACGACGAGCCATAGGGGTACAGCGCCTGGAAGCCGGTGTATCCGCCGCCGGTGACGTTAGTACTATTCAAAGGAGCTTCCGGGGTATACACGAGCGAAAGCGGGTGATTGGTGCGCTGGAGCGCCAGAGCCAGACTGGCATTCTGGTCAAACTGCCATCCGAATTCAATCCCGCCCGCATACGGCGTGCCGCAGCATTCGGAGTCCCAGCTGTCCAGATTGAAATTGAAAGGAGACCTTTCAGTGTCGCCAAGATGCCACGCCAGACCCACGCGAGGTTTGACAAAAAAGGTGCCGTCCGCCCTCAGGATCTGCGCGTGCGCATCCGGTATGAGAAGGAGTGAAAACACTCCGACCAGCAAGGCGGAGCAAATGTTCTGCCACGAAACAGGCATAGTGGTCGTCGAAGGCATAGCGGATAAGGTCAGGATAGTTCGCGGATAATGTACGAAACGAATTGTGAAAATGCGCAATTTTCGCATGGAAGCGCATGACGTCCGAAACCAAGGAGTTTCCGGACAAAAAACAGAGCAACACCCAGTGTCTACCCGCCTATTCGAGCCCGTTTACGTATTTTTCCAGTTTGCTCTTGGAATTGGCGGCTTTGTTTTTGTGAATAATTCCCTTCGAGGCCAGCCGATCCAGCGTATGTTTTACCTGAGAAAGCAGGGCCTGTCCTTCCTCCTTGTCGGTGGTTCCGCGCAGTTTGCGTATCATGGCCCGCATGGCGCCGCGGTGAACCCGATTGCGTTCACGGCGTTCGCTATCCTGACGGACCCGCTTGGCGGCTGACTTGTGCTGAGGCATATTGGTTTTGCACTGTTTGGATTTCGTTCGGCAACGTATCTGCCGGATGATGCGGCAAATCCCGGAAAACGTTCGTAAAAGGGGCGTTATAAGTTCTGACCGCCATCGGGTTCCATGTTTCCGACCTCATAACACCCGAGGAGGGCGTTTCGGTAATGTTTTCGTTTCTGCAGGAATTTTTCAGAAGGGGCAAGGGAATATCGACCTTTGTGGTGATACGTGAAGGCACCGGTAAACCGGCACGGCAATACCGGATCGTTCCCCGCCGTCTGCTGCTCGCGCTGTTGGGAAGCGCGCTCGTCCTTTTTACATTCCTGACCGCCCTGCTTGTACTGTCCCCCCTGAACAGGTTACTTCCGGAGTATGGGTCATCGGAAATACGCCAGAACGCCAGATTGAACGCGCTGCGCATCACTGCATTGCAGGACTCTCTTGCGGCGCAGGAAGAATATATGACCCGGCTCCGACAGGTCTTTCTCGGACAAATCGATCCGGATACCGAAGACCCCGTAGCGTCGGAAACATCTTTGCCGAGGGAGGATTATGCCGCCCCGGCCTCTGGCGAGTTATCATCGAACTGGACCGATCACCAACAACCGGCCATCACGATAGACCTGCTTACGGAAAACAACGACACCCCGGCGCGCATGGCGAACACCGGCCCTGTACGGTTTCCCAGCATCGTATGGCCGACATTGACTCCCGTGGACGGCTTCGTAACGCGCGGCTTCAATGCAAGCACGGGGCATTACGGGATAGACATTGCCGTGGAAGAAGGAACGGACATACGGTCGATCGGGGACGGATATGTGGTGATGGCCGACTGGACCCAGGAAGGAGGTTTCACCATCGCGATTCAGCATTCGGACGGCTATCTTTCGGTCTACAAACACAATCGGCATCTTTACAAGCGCATGGGGGACCGCGTACAGGCCCGGGACAACATCGCGGTAAGCGGAAACTCCGGCGAATTCACGACAGGCCCCCATTTGCACTTTGAACTCTGGCATAATGGTCTGGCACAAGATCCCAGTGCGTATCTTGTGGGTATATAGACCGACCATGGAGGCCATTCGCTCCCGTGCAGGGTTGTGCAACGGCCATACCGTCCGGCGATCGCGCGCCGGAAAATCAGGCCGTAAACAAAAAGACATACTCAGAGACATACTACAATGGCCAGGCAGTCAAACGGCGCCGCTCCCCCAAAGGTGAGCATCATCAGCGAGGGGACGACCTTCGAAGGCACCCTCATATCGTCCAGTGACATGCGCATCAGCGGATGCGTCAAAGGATCCGTGGAAACCGCCGGCAAACTGGTGGTCCCGGAAAGCGGTTATATCGAAGGCAACGTCAAAGCGGCCTCGCTCGACATTGCCGGGCGCATCAAAGGCTCCATCAACGTGTCCGGCAGCCTCCTGCTGAAAAGGACAGCCATCGTGGACGCCAACATCCAACTCGGCCGCCTCATGGTGGAAGAAGGCGCCATATTCAATGGGGAATGCCGTACGGGGGACCGGATCATTGATACCAGCGAAATTC
>JANQSQ010000664.1 GCA_028283985.1 Rhodothermales bacterium
AAGCTCGACCCCCTCGTCCGTGCCGAGCAGATTCAATACGCCCTGCGCCGCAATGACTGCGGTATTCTTTGCGGAATCTTCGAGTACTTTCCATGGCACGGCGCCCGGCTCGTGCTTGAGCCGGATACCCGGGAATTCCGTACGGCGCGCACGAACCACATCGCCGATTCCGGAAATGCACAAGCCAAGCGCGTCGAATCCCGGTCCAAGATTGGACAAGGAAGCCGGACCAAAAACATCTACAGGGTGAATCGACATATAAATCTTTACCTTATATCAAGTAATATAAGATGTTGTTAGAGAATGTGTTAATGTCGTGGATCAGCGTATTATCGGCAGGTCTTCTCCCCCCTTTGCAGGCAGCATGGTCGCTTCTTCGCGCAGGAAAACATCCACGCCGCGGGCCGCCTCCCGCCCCTCGGCAATAGCCCATACCACGAGCGACTGCCCCCGGCGCATATCTCCCGCCGCAAACACGCCAGGACGCGATGACATGTAGTTCTCGTCCGTCCGGACATTCCCCCGGTCGTCCAGCTCGACGCCGAGTTGGGCAATCACGCCATCCGGCTCCGGCCCGACATAGCCCACCGCAAGAAGCACGAGATCGGCCGGCCACAGGTGCTCGGAATTGGGCTGCTCCACGAATCGCAGACGCCCGGAGACATCCTTCTTCGGCCGCACGTTCACCGTACGCAGTTCCTGCACGAACCCGTCGTCGCCGCAGAATTCCTTCGTCAGTACGCTCCAATGGCGATCCACTCCCTCTTCGTGCGATGTGCTCGTCTGAAAAACCATGGGCATGAAGGGCCAGGGCTGATGAGGCGGGCGATCTTCGGGCGGTATGGGAAGCAACTCGAATTGCGTGATGGATTTGGCCCCTTGCCTGTTGGCAGTGCCCACACAGTCGCTTCCCGTATCGCCGCCGCCTATCACAATGACGTCTTTGCCGGCAGCCGTGATCGGCTCCACATGATCCATGGCGTCGCCCTCATTGATCTTGTTCTGCCGCCAGAGATAATCCCATGCGAAATGAATGCCGGACAACTCCCGGCCCGGAACCGGCACATCGCGCGGCTTCGTAGCCCCTCCGGCAAGCACTATGGCGCAAAAATCATCGAGAGCGGTTACAGGGTAATCCTTGCCCACTTCGGCATTCGTAATGAACTCGATTCCTTCCTCGCGCATCACGTCGATCCGGCGATCCACGATCCATTTTTCGAGCTTGAAATCCGGAATACCATAGCGAAGGAGCCCGCCGATGCGGTCGTCTCTTTCAAACACGGTAACCGAATGGCCGGCCTGATTGAGCTGGTCGGCAGCGGCAAGCCCCGCGGGGCCCGATCCCACCACAGCCACTTTTCTTCCCGTCCTTTCCACCGGCGGGCGCGGTGCATACCAGTTGTTCTTCCAGGCCCTGTCCGAGATGCTTTTTTCGATCTGCTCGATCGTCACGGGCGGCTCGTTGATGCCAAGCACGCAGGCCGATTCACAAGGGGCAGGGCATATCCTGCCCGTGAATTCCGGAAAATTGTTCGTCGCGCGCAGCCGCTCGAACGCCCCTTCCCATTCATCCTGGTATACCAGATCGTTCCAGTCCGGAATGATGTTGCCGAGCGGACACCCTGCCTGACAGAAGGGCACTCCGCAATCCATGCAACGCGCGGCCTGCCGCTTCACCTTCCTGACAGGAAGCTCCAGGTACACATCACGGTAGTCCCGCTTGCGTTCCTCCACCGGGCGACGAGGGGCCAGCTCCCGGGGATACTCCATAAATCCCGTTATTTTACCCATGGATACTCTGATTAAGTCCGCAAAGCTCAGAGGCTGAAAGGGGTGCGCTGGCAAGAAATGACGAAGCAGTGTGGCAGGCCCCACACAATGAGGAATGACGCAGCCAGCGTGACCCTCTCTGCCTCCCGAAGGGCGCTTCACGTCCGAGACGCCCCGAATCCGCAGTGTTTCCCGCTGATTTCAACGATGCAATCATAATGTCGTTTACGCGCAAAAGTGAAGTGCTGAGCGAAGTGGTTTTGATCAGAGTATCCATATAGGTACTTCCGATCCCTTGTAAACCCCTGTCTATACGACGGCATGCTCCGGTATTATCGCCTGCCCCGCTTCTTCCTCCAGCCGGAGAAGAGCATTCCGATATTCGACCGGCATGATCTTGATGAATTCTTCCAGCGAGGCTTCCCAGTTTTCAAGAACCCATTCTGCAACGGAGCTGTCTGTAAGGCGATAGTGCTTTTCCACCATCGCATGCAGTTCCTCCATATCGGCAGGGTCTTCCACCTTTTCAATATCCACCATCTTGCCGTTGCAGCGTAACGTCCGGAACTCCAGGGTGCCGTCGAGCACGTACGCCACGCCTCCACTCATACCCGCCGCAAAATTGCGCCCGGTGGGGCCAAGCACGACCACACGGCCGCCGGTCATGTACTCGCACCCGTGATCGCCGAGGCCTTCGACCACGGCATGCACGCCGCTGTTGCGCACGCCGAAACGTTCGCCGGCGCGCCCGCGCACGAACACTTCCCCACTCGTGGCCCCGTACAGCGCCACATTGCCGATGATGATGTTGCTGTGCGCATCGTACCCGGCATTTTCCGGCGGCTGGACGATAATGCGGGAGCCGGACAGCCCCTTGCCGAAATAATCGTTCGCATCGCCTCTCAGATGGACGGTAATGCCCGGAGCCCCAAAGGCGAAGAAACTCTGCCCGCCGGAGCCGGCCATATCGATACGAATCGTATCGTCAGGAAGACCTGTGATCGGATACCGCTTGCTCACTTCGGCGGAAAGCAACGTTCCGACCGTCCGGTTAATATTCCGAACAGCGATGTCGAACGCAACCGGGGTTTTCGTTTCGAGCGCCGGACGGGCCATTTCGATCAGGCGATGATCCAGCGCCTTGTCGATGCCGTGATCCTGCTCTGTTGTATGGAACTTTCGCAGCGCTTCGGGAACCTCCGGCTTCACGAGAATCGGGGAAAGATCCAGATGCCTGGCCTTCCAGTGATCGATACCCGGGCGTACTTTCAACCGCTGCACCTGTCCGGTCATTTCCTCCACCGCGCGGAATCCAAGGCGGGCCATGATCTCACGCAATTCCTCCGCGACGAAGTGGAAATAATTGATTACATCCTCCGGCTGTCCTTCGAATTTCTTCCGTAGCTCCGGATCCTGTGTGGCGATACCGACGGGACACGTATTCAGGTGGCATTTACGCATCATAATACAGCCTATCGCCACCAGCGGCGCCGTCGAAAAGCCGAATTCGTCCGCCCCCAGCAGACAAGCGACCGCCACGTCGAGTCCGGTCTTGAGTTGTCCGTCGCATTCCACCCGAATGCGGCTCCGAAGCCCATTGCGGACCAGCACCTGATGCGTCTCGGACAGGCCAAGCTCCCAGGGCAGCCCTGCATGCATAATGGAGGTTTGCGGGGAAGCGCCGGTTCCTCCGTCGTGGCCGGAAATCAGCACGACATCCGCCTTCCCCTTGGCCACACCGGCAGCGACCGTACCTACCCCGACCTCGGACACGAGCTTGACCGTAATCCGTGCGTCCGGATTCGAATTCTTGAGATCGTGGATCAACTGCGCCAGGTCCTCGATCGAATAGATATCGTGGTGCGGAGGCGGCGAAATGAGACCTACGTAGGGCGTCGAATGGCGCGTCTTCGCAATCCACGGATACACCTTTTCACCCGGTAATTGGCCGCCTTCCCCCGGCTTGGCCCCCTGGGCCATTTTGATCTGAATCTCGTCGGCGCTCGTCAGGTAGTCGATGGTCACGCCAAAACGCCCCGACGCCACCTGCTTGATCACGCTCCGCTTTTTGCTGCGGCGGTCGTACCGTTCCGGGTCCTCGCCGCCTTCGCCCGTGTTGCTCCTGCCCCCGATGCGGTTCATGGCAATGGCGAGCGTCTCGTGGGTTTCCTTCGAAATGGACCCGTACGACATGGCGCCTGTCTTGAACCGCTTGACGATCTCCGTCCACGGTTCCACTTCATCGAGCGGCACGGGCGTTGCCCCCTCTTCGTCGAGCACAAGCAACCCGCGCAACGTGCCGAGCTGTTGGGTCTGATCGTTGACCTGCCTGGAATACTCCTCGTATGTGGAAGCCTCTCCCGAGCGCACCGCTTGTTGCAGGCGCGCGATCGTCATAGGGTTGAACAAATGGTGTTCGCCGTTGCGGCGCCAGAGATAACGCCCGCCGGGATCCAGGCCATTCGAGAACACAAGGTGGAGGTCCGGCCAGGCCTGACGATGGCGCATCATCGTCTCCTCGGCAATCGTATCGAGATCGATGCCGCCTATACGACTTGCCGTGCCCGTGAAATACCGGTCGATAATATCCTGGGACAGGCCGACCGCCTCGAAGATCTGGGCGCCCCGGTAACTCTGTACCGTGGAAATGCCCATCTTCGACATGACTTTGAGAATCCCCTTCCCGATCGATTCCATGTAACTGACCCTTGCCTCGGTGTCGGAAATCTCTTCTTCCCCGAGCAAGCGTTCGATCACCTGCAAGGCCAGCCACGGGTTTATCGCATCGGCGCCGTACCCGATAAGCGTACAGAAATGATGCACCTCTCGAGGCTCTCCACTTTCCACTACGATGGAAGCACGGGTGCGAAGGCCCTTGCGAATCAGGCGATGATGTACGGCGCCGGTAGCAAGCAATGCCGGAATGGGCGCCCTATCCGGACCGGCGGCCCGATCCGACAATACCAGCACAGACCGCCCTTCGCGCACCAGCCGCTCCGCCTCGTCGCACAGATGATCGAGCGTCTTCCGGAGGTCCTCTCCCCCGCTGTCTCTATCGAATACGATATCGATCTTCTGCGTTTTCAATTCCTCGATTCCCGAATTCGGGAGGCGCGCAATATCCCGATCCGAAAGAATGGGCTGCTTCAGAATCAGTTTGCGGCAATGCTGGGGCGTCTCCTTGAAAAGGTCCCGCTCAGCGCCCAGTTGCGTGAACAGGGAGGTCACCATCTCTTCGCGGATCGCGTCGAGCGGAGGGTTCGTCACCTGCGCAAACAGCTGGCGAAAATAATCGTAGAGGAGACGCGGCTTATCCGACAACACAGCGAGGGGCGTATCGTCTCCCATTGAACCGAGGGCTTCCTTGCCATACAGCCCCATAGGCTTCATGAGGAGGCGCTCGTCCTCAAGCGTGTAACCGAACATTTTCTCCAGCACATGGAGCTCCTCGTGAGAATGCCGTGCCGGTCTTCCGTAATCCGGCAAATCCTGCAGGCGCACGGCGTGATCCCTGAGCCAATCGATATAGGGACGGCGGGTGGCCAGTCTTTGCTTGATTTCCTCGTCTTCGATAACCCGGTGCTCTTCCAGATCGACCAGAAACATCTTGCCGGGCTGCAAGCGCCCCTTCGACGCCACATCGGCCGGATCTATATCGAGGACGCCCGTCTCGGAGGCCAGAAGCACGAGACCGTCTTTCGTGACCGTATACCGGGAGGGACGTAAACCATTCCGGTCGAGAATAGCGCCAATGTACCGGCCGTCCGTAAAGGGCAACACAGCCGGGCCGTCCCACGGCTCCATCAAACAGGAATGGTACTCGTAAAAGGCGCGCTTCTCCTCGCTCATCTCCCGGGTGTACTCCCAGGCTTCCGGCACCAGCATCATCATAGCGTGCGGAAGCGAACGGCCCGTAAAGTAGAGCAGTTCGAGGGCATTGTCCAGAATGGCCGAGTCGCTGGCGCCCTCGGTCAGTATGGGCAAAAGCTTCTGCATATCGTCGCCAAAGAATTCCGACTCGAACAGCGACTGTCGGGCATTCATCCAGTTGAAGTTGCCCCGGAGCGTGTTGATTTCGCCGTTGTGGCACAAGAAGCGGAATGGCTGCGCCAGCGGCCACTGCGGCAGCGTATTCGTCGAAAATCGCGCATGCACCATCGCAAGCGCGCTTTTCATGCGAGGATCAACGAGATCCGTATAAAACCCGGGCAGGTCCTCGGCCAAGAGCATACCCTTGTACACGATCGTACGCGAGGATAACGAGGGGATATAGAATTCGCTCGCCTCCGGTATATCCGCCCCTGCTATGGTATGTTCGACCACTTTGCGGATCACATACAGTTTGCGTTCGAACGCATCCTGATCCACGGTTTGCTCGCCGCATCCTACCAGCGCCTGCCAGAGTTCGGGCTGCATGTCTGCGGCGGCTTCCCCCACGGAATCCGAAGAAATCGGTACGCGGCGCCATCCGAGAAATTCCTGTCCTTCCGCCCGAACGGTTTCCTCGACGATATTCCTGCAAAATGTCTGCGCGCGGGCGTCCCGGGGTAAAAAAACCATGCCGGCCGCATATTTCCCCGGGGCGCGCACGCCGGCGCCGAGTTCCTTCAGCACGGGCGCCAGAAATTCGTGCGGCATCTGAAGAAGAATTCCCGTTCCGTCGCTGGTCCGGTCATCGCATCCGCATGCCGAGCGATGCGACAGGTTGTTCAGCATTTCCAGTCCCTTCTGCACAATATCGTGGACCGGTTCGTTCTGCACGTTGCAAACGAAACCGACGCCGCACGCGTCGTGCTCGTAAAACGAATCGTAAAGACCTTCGCGGATACGTGGTAACTGCATAATGCTTCGGTACTGCCTCCTTCTTCAATCTTCAATCCTGGCCAACAAGGGCTTCTTTCATGGAACGAACCGGCCTGGCGCCTTCCCGCATCAGCGCATACCGGATACCATCTGCAATAGCCTGCCAGCTTGCTTCCAGAATGTTGGTGGAAACCCCCACCGTATTCCATGTCTCGTTCCCGTTCTTATGCTCGACAAGCACGCGGACATACGCCGCCGTGCCGTCTTCGGGGCTCACCACGCGCACCTTGTAATCGGCAAGATGCACCTGTTCGAGGCTCGGATAAAAGGCGGTCAACACGCCGCGCAATGCGTTCGACAGGGCATCTACCGGCCCCACTCCTTCGGCCACGAGCAATTCCCTGCGGCCATCCACGCGAAGAGCCACCGTTGCCTGGGTGGTATCCGCGCCTGCATCGCTGAGTTCACTCTGGACCCGAAGTCGCTCCAGAGAAAAGAACTCCGTTTCCTCGCCCTGAATCTGCCGGAGCAACAGTTCGAATGAAGCTTCGGCGCCTTCGAATTCATACCCGAGATGTTCGAGATCCTTGATGCGCTTTACGGCGCGGATCGCCTCGTCTGCTTCGCCCAGATCAAGGCCCAGTTCCTGCGCCTTGTAGCGTACGTTGCTGCGACCGGATAAATCAGACACGAGCACCCGGCGCTTGTTACCGACCTGTTCGGGCATGAGATGCTCGTAGGCCGCCGGTTCCTTCATCACCGCCGACACATGGATGCCGCCTTTGTGG
>JANQSQ010000665.1 GCA_028283985.1 Rhodothermales bacterium
CCCAGCCGTTGCGGGATGCGAACGCACCCAGAAAGTCCCTGATCTCTGACAGGGCCGACATGTCGAATGTCATCTGCATCCGACTGCGGCGGGGCCGCGTGAGCTCCAGGAACAGCGTCAGGAGGATAGCTGTGAGACCGCCGGCGTTCATCCCGTTCCGCAAAAGACCGCCTGCAAAATCCAGGGTGTACTCGGGAAACACCAGGCCGCTCTGGAAGGCGACTCCGACAAGGAACGAGATGCCGACAATCATACCCTTGCGATAGTCGATTCCATTCTGGAGGATTATTTTAATGCCGACTACGAAGAGCGCCGCCAGCATTACGGCGAAATAAGCGGCGAAAACCGGGCCCGGTATCGCCAGAACTGCGGCGAGGACTTTCGGAAGAAACGCCAAAACAATGAACACGGCTCCGGTGGCAATCCCGACGCTGCGGGCGCTGACCCCGGTGATTTCGGCCATCGATACGCCCAGCGTGTTGGCTGTATTGGGCATTGTTCCGAGAAGGCCGGAGATCATGTTGCCTATGCCATCCACGGTTACCGCACCTTCCACCGCCCGGAAATCCACCGCTCTGCTCTTGCGCCACGACACCCGCTGGACGGCGATGGCGCTGCTGATCGTTCGGATGGAACTGATTACGGCAACGAAGAGGAATCCGGGAAGAAGCGTCCAGAAAGCCGTCCCGAAATTGAGATCGAGCCCCGCCCATTCGTTCGCCGGCAGGCCAATCCACGAAGCCTCAGCGATGCGATCGACCTCGTACAGCCCGAAAAAGCTGCCCATTACCGAGCCGATAACCACACCGATAACCGGCGCCCAGAAGCGCAATATCCCCTTCGCCTTCAGCACGATGCCGCTGACGATGAGTATCGTTACAAGGGCGCTCAGCGGAGCAGCCGGCGCCGGGCTCTCGGACACGGACAGCATATTGATGAGGGCCGGCAATACGGTAATCGGTATCAGCATGATTACCGTTCCCACGATAGCCGGGGTCAGGAACCGCTGGAACAGCGAAAGCCGCCTGGCAAGCACAAAGGAAACGAGGGATGAGGCAACAACCAGGGTGGCGAACAGTGCCGGTCCGCCTTCGACGAGCGCCATGATACACACCGCGATGAAGGCTTCGGACGGCCCCATAACAAGCACAAAACCCGCACCGATTCGGCCAGCGCGGATCGCTTGCAGCATGGTGGAAACCCCGACGACCGCGACGGAGGAAAACACGGCCCATAACAGATAGGCTTCGCTCACCCCTGCACCGCGCATCACGACGGTCGTGATCAGTATGAAGATGGCTATACTGAGCGCAGCGAGCTGCAAGCCAAGGCCAAAGGACAGGGTCACCGGAGGCTTTTCGTCGGCCTGGTAACGGAGGTCCGTGTGGCCGCTGGCGTCCCTGGCATTCATAGAAATGGATCGTTCGTTCTTTATTCCTTAGGGCCTGTTAACACTATACAGCGGCGCCCTGCGGGGCCTGTTTTCCTGCCAGGCAGGCGCCGCATGGCGCGAAAACAGGCCCTAATATCTCTATGATGCCGCCACCCCGTTCGAGGGCGCCTTTTCACCTTCTTCCGGAACCATCCCCAATTCCTCGCGGATCCGGCGCTTGATCTTCTCACGCTCCTTGTCGTGCTCTCGCAGCCACTCCTTGGTGGCTTCCCGTCCCTGCCCTACGGATTCGTTGCCGTATGCATACCAGGAACCGGATTTCTGCATGATTTTGCATGCGCAACCCAGATCGATCAACTCGCCGAGGGCGGAAATGCCCTCTCCATAGATAATATCGAATTCGGCTTGCCGGAAAGGCGGCGCCGTTTTGTTCTTCACGATTTTCACACGCGTCCGGTTGCCGACAACCTCCGTGCCTTCCTTGATAGCCCCGATGCGACGAATATCCATCCGCACGGATGCATAAAACTTGAGCGCGCGCCCGCCGGAAGTCGTTTCGGGATTGCCGAACATGACCCCGATTTTCTCGCGGATCTGATTGATGAAAATGAGTGAGGTTCGGGTGCGGCTTATCGTGCCCGTGAGTTTCCGCAGCGCTTTGCTCATCAGCCGCGCCTGAAGCCCTACCTGATGGTCGCTCATCTCCCCTTCGATCTCAGCCTGGGGAACAAGCGCCGCTACCGAGTCGATCACCACGACGTCCAATCCCCCGCTGCGCACGAGCATATCGCAGATGTTGAGCGCCTGCTCCCCGGTATCCGGTTGCGAAACCAGCATACTGTCCACCTTTACGCCGAGCTTCTCGGCGTAATTGATGTCGAATGCATGCTCGGCGTCGATGAACGCGCACATGCCGCCCGTTGCCTGCGCCTCCGCGATAATATGCGTGGCCAGCGTGGTCTTGCCCGATGACTCCGGCCCGTAAATCTCTATGACGCGCCCGCGAGGCACGCCACCCACCCCGAGCGCAGCGTCCAGTGCCAGCGACCCCGTCGAAATCGACTCGATGCGGGCAATGGGCGCATCGCTCATGCGCATTACCGAACCTTTCCCGTATTGCTTCTCGATTTGCTTCACAGCCAGGTCGAGGGCCCTGGTTGTCCCGGAGTCGTTGGAGCTCATGATAACGTCAGTCTTTTATGTGAATATGTGCATTGTACATATACAATATACACACACAGGTTCGTGGATTCCAATTTATTTACTGCTGCCTCTTACAGACACATACAATACGCAATTCGTAACCATTATGGGCGCCCTGCAAGCAGATTTTTTCGTACTTTTTCCAGTAAAAAAGTCGCGGTCAGTTGCTTGTTGAGCATGCGGTCCCGCACAAGCTGTAACCGGTGCGCCTCGACCCCGCCTGCGTCGGCATATCCGATCCACACCGTGCCCACCGGTTTTTCCGGCGTGCCCCCGTCAGGCCCCGCGATGCCTGTCGTCGAAAGGCCCATATCCGCGCCGAGGCGCCGCCTCACCCCTTCGGCCATTTGCGCCGCAACCTCTTCGCTCACGGCGCCATGTTGCCGGAGCGCATCCGGCGATACGCCGAGCACATCCATCTTTGCCCGGTTCGAATAGGCCACCACCCCACCCGCCATGTATCCGGACGATCCGGGAATATTCGTAAGGACATGCGCCACGTATCCCCCCGTGCAGCTCTCCGCCGCCGCGACGGTCAGGGAACGGTCCCGGAGCATATGCCCTACGACTTCTTCGAGCGTCTCGTCGTCCGCCCCGTATATATGTTCGCCGATCCGGTCCTGCAGACGCGCTTCCAGGGAGGCTATGCGACTTTCGGCCTCTTCCCGGCTGCCGCCGAATGCCGTCATCCGCAAACGTACTCCGCCGGGGCCGGGCAACCAGGCAAGCCGGAGCGTATCCGAAAGCAGGCCGGACAAATCGCCCACCGTTTCGTGAAGACCGGATTCCCCGACGCCTGCCGTACGGAGGGTTCGGTGTACGATAGTATGCAATCCTCCCCGGCGCCGCATCCTCGGCAGGACTTCCTCGGTAAAAAGATGCTTCATCTCGTGCGGTACGCCGGGCAGAACAGCCAGCATGCTCCCTGCCGCCTCCCCCTGCCGGATTTCGCACCACAACCCCGGCGCAGTCCCCACCCGGTTGGACAACGCCTCGAAACCCGCAGGAACCATGGCCTGAGAGCGATTGCTTTCCGGCATGGTCCGCCCCCGCAGCCTGAACCGCTCCCGGATATCTTCCAGAATTTCGTCCCGGAACGCCAGTTCAATCCCGA
>JANQSQ010000323.1 GCA_028283985.1 Rhodothermales bacterium
GGCAAAGGCCTCGTCCGCGATCCTTGCAGCGATTTCCGCACCGAAACCCATGAATTCATGGTCTTCGTAGGCGATCAGCACGCGATTCGTTTTGCGGACCGAAGCGAGGATTGTTTCCATGTCCAGCGGAAGCATGGTCCGGATATCGATAATCTCCGCGGAGATGTCGTCTTCCCGCTCCAGCCGGTTGGTGGCGTGTGCGGCTTTGTGGACGATCATCCCCCAGGTAACGATGGTCAGGTCGCTGCCTTCGCGTGCTACGCGCGCCTTGCCGAAAGGAAGATAACCGTTTTCGTCCGCTACGGGAGTGCGCGCGGCTGCCAGACGATATAGCGCCTTGTGTTCGAGGAACAGAATGGGGTCCTGGCTTCGAATAGCTGTCTTCAGCAGGCCTTTGGCGTCGGAAGCAATAGAGGGCATGGCTACCTGCAGGCCGGGGAAGTGTGCGAAAATCGCCTCGATGTTTTGGGAATGGTATAAGCCCCCGTGGATGTATCCGCCGCAGGGCACCCGGATGACCATGGGGCAACTCCACATGTTGTTCGACCGGTAACGAAGCGAAACTACCTGACTGCGAATATGCTGCATGGCCGGCCAGATGTAATCGGCGAACTGTATTTCCACCACCGGCTTGTAGCCTGAAGCGGCCAATCCCATTGCAGTGCCCACTATGGATGCTTCAGCCAGCGGCGAGTTGAAACAGCGATCCGCTCCAAACGAATCCGTCAGATCCCGGGTGGCCTTGAACACGCCTCCTTTTTCCCCGGCCACGTCTTCGCCGTAGACGATTACGCGTTCGTCATGCGTCATCTCTTCCTTCAGGGCGGCGTTGACGGCATCCACCATGACCATCGGTTCGCCGGTTGGCTCCGAGGCCTCATAGTCGATGTCTAGATCTCCTTCGAACAAGACATAGCGGGTTGCGCTTTCCGGCGTGGGGTCACTTTGCTCCAGCGCCCACGCGGCGGCTTCCTCGACTTCCTTGCGAATCTCTTGCTCCATTTCCTCAACGGAATGCGCGTCCAGGACGCCTTCCTCGATGAGGGTCATTTCCATTAACAGGAGCGGATCGACTTCCTGAGCTTCCGACAATTCTTCGGAAGAGCGGTATTTTGCATGATTATCGGAGGAGGAGTGCGGGAAAAGACGAACCACATCGGCTACGAGGCATACCGGCCCTTGTCCGGTTCGGATGTGTTCTATAGCCCGTTTCGACGCCGCCGCCATTTTGAAAAAATCCGTTCCGTCAACCCGGATGCGCTTCAACCCCTCGTATCCCGCAGCCAGTTTGTACGGGGTGCCCCCGGCTACCTGATCTTCGACCGGTACCGAGATAGCGAATTTGTTATCCTCAATAAAAAAGAGCACAGGCGCCTTAATGCGGGAGGCCCAATTCAGCGCCTCGTGAAAAGCGCCTTGGGACGTGGCGCCTTCTCCAGCGGATACATACACGAAAGCATCTTCGCCCCGGCGCTGCACGGTCATGGCAAAGCCAAGCGCAGGAAGAAATTGCGAACCCACGGAAGATGACCCTGCCAGAATGTTGAATTCCCGCGCGCCGTAGTGCTGGGACATTTGCCGTCCGCCGGAACTCGGGTCGTCGGCCTTGGCGAGATGGGCGAGCAGGGTGTCTCGCGCGGTCATGCCGACGGCAAGAGAGAGGCACAGGTCCCGATAGTACATGCAGAACCAGTCGTGTCCGGGCCGTACATACATGCCCATGGCTGCCTGAGCGGCTTCATGACCGGCGCATCCTGCGTGGAAAAATCCCTTGCCCTGCTTGAGCAGGGTCAACATCTTTTCATCGAGCCGCCTTGCCAGCAGCATCGTGCGGTACGCTTCGCGGAGTTGCTTTCCGTCGAAATCGCTGGCGGTCAACTTGTCCACATGCAGCTCTTCTGCATAGGCTATACCCGGTACAATCGCTTCGGAAGCGTGCCCATTGCCATGGCCGGGCTCGGGACGAAGAAGCGCTTCCCGATCCGGGGGGGTCTTTTTTCGATGTTGATCCTTCATTTTCGCCATAAGAACGCACCGGCACAGGATGCTCTGATTAAGTCCGCTAATTTCAACGATGGAATCATTACGTCATTTACGCACGAACGCGGAGCGCTGAGCGAAGCGGTTTTGAACAGAGTATCCTGTACATCATCGTGAAAATACGAAGAAGGGATTGGGATTTCCAGAAAACAGGGTTACGCAGGGTTGGCGAGGGGCAACTCGAACCAGAAACGGGAGCCCCGTCCGAACGTGCTTTCCACGTGGATAGGTTCGTTGTGCGCGCGCAGGATCTGATGAACGATGCTGAGTCCCAGGCCCGAACCACCGCTTTGGCGCGCCCGGTCCGGATCGACGCGGTAAAACCGCTCGAACACCCTGTCGAGATGATGTTCCTCGATACCGCGGCCCGGGTCGATTACCTCGATGCGCACTTTGTCGAGCCGTCGCCGGAAACGGCACCGAACAGTACCTTTGTCGGTGTAGGAAATGGCGTTCTCGATCAGATTGGTCAAGACCTGTCGGATACGATTGCGGTCGGCATGTACATATTCGGGAGCATTCTCCAGTTCGAGGCGCAGTTCCTTTTCTTTTATTTTCGACTCCAGCGTATCCCCGATTTCGCGGAGCAGTTCGGATAATTCGAAGGGGGCCGGGTCGATGAGGTCTTCCCGGTATTCGAGCCGGGCAATCTCGATAAGGTCGCTGAAAAGCGTTTGGAGCCGGTGCAGATTCGCAAGTCCCTTTTCGGCGTAGCGCCGGCGTTTTTCGGGGCTCAGCGAATCGCTGCCAAGCGCTTCGAGGTATCCGCTTACGGCAAACGTCGGGTTGCGTACTTCATGGCCTACATTCCCGATGAATTCGTTTTGCAATTGCGTCAGACTTTGCAGTTCATTGATTTGCCTCTGAAAACTGGCGGACATGCGGTTCAGGCTCATCGCGAGGACGCGAAACTCGGTAGCGCGGGAATCCACCTCGATATTTTCGCCCGGATTGCCTTCCGCAATGCGCCTGGCCGAGTTGTTGAGAGCTTGAAGAGGGGTTGTGATTTTGTTGGTGGCGACCCAACTTCCCGCCAGCGCAAGGAGCAGAATGAGGCCCATGCTCACGACAAGCATTATGCGCATCTGGCCTTGCATTGCGAAAGCGACATAGAGTCCTACGGCCACGACGGGCGGGCCTACGAACAAGGTAAACGTGAGAATCATCCACGTTTGCGTCGAGGCCCGCTTGGGAATGGCGAGATCGGTGAGTCGCTTCAGCAAGCCCATGGACCCGGAAATATTGTTGATGAAACCGGATATGAACCCGGTAAAACCTCATTGTTGGCGCGCCCTGCTTCTCCGGCGCGGCCCCGAAACGCTGCGCTGCGCCGGATTACCCGACTTCCTCTGCTTCCTGTGAGAAACGATAACCGACGCCCCGTACCGTTTGAATGTGCCGGGCGAAATCGCCGAGTTTTTCACGCAGGTTCTTGATGTGTGCATCCACCGTGCGCTCCGTAACCATCATGGCGTCCTCCCAGATTGTTTCGAGTAATTGTTTGCGGCTGAATGCCCTGAGAGGATGGCGAACAAGGTACAGCAACAGGCTGAACTCGGTCTCGGTAAGGCCGATGTCCTGGTTTGCGATCGTGGCGCGGTGCTCGTCTTCGTAGATTTTGAGGCCGTTTATCTCGATAAATCTCCGTTCCCGGATGCCCGACAGCCGGAGCGCCGTTTTTACGTGCGCCAGAATCACTTCCGAGGAGACCGGTTTCATGAGATAATTGTCCCCTCCGGCCATGAGTCCCCTGATCTGATCCTCTTCTTCCGTTTTGGCCGTCAGGAAAATGATCGGAATCGTTTCTGTGGCAATACGCGAACGCAGTTGTTTGCACACCTCGACGCCATCGAGTTTAGGCAGCATGATGTCAAGCAGAATGACATTCGTGTCGGGCGTAGCCTGGGTAAGGGCGTCTTCGCCATCGTAGGCTTTCTTTACCTTGTATTTTGCCTCTTCCAGGAAATGGGATACCATTTCCACCACGTCTTCCTCGTCATCCACGACGAGGATAGTGATGTCCGAAGGATCTGCAGGTGTATTCATACCGGTTGGCTTGCCCTCAAAGCCGAGTAACTCTGAAATACCACATCCTAAGAAATATACGTCAAATTCGGCAATGAAACGCGCATACGGGGCTGGATGGCGACTCAGTGAAAATATATTCGCGGCACATGGGCCGGGACGCCAACCAGTATTTCATGCGAGATGGTTTCGGCCCATGTGGCCAGGTCCGCGGCGCCGGGTTCGTTCTCACTGTGTTTTTCTTCCGCTCCGAAAAGGATCACGTCATCACCCACGGCGATGGTATGTTCCGGTCCCGTATCGACCATGAACATGTTCATGCATACCGTTCCCACCACCGGGTATCTTTGCCCTCGGATGGCCGCAAAGGCCCGGTTGCCAAGAATTCTCGGATAGCCGTCTGCATATCCTGCTCCGACGGTTGCGATGGATGTAGTGCGATCCGCGGTCCACGTACGTCCATAGGATATGTTCGTACCGGGGGTGACTTTTTTCAGGTGAGTAACTTTCGAATAAAGCGTCATCGCCGGGCGCAGTCCGTAATCCTCTGCGAACCCTGTGTATCCGTAGAGTCCGATTCCTGCGCGCGCCAGGGATCGATTCCAGGAGGTTGCTTCGGGGAATCTGAGGATGCTGCCCGTCGCCGTGGCGTGTATGGTTTCTGCAGCATCTCCAATCTTCCCGACTACGTGATCGAAGCGTTCCAATTGCTCGCGTGCAAAGCCTGCGTCACTGTAGGCTGTAGCGAGGTGGGTCCACAGACCGGCTATTTTCACGTGCGGGGCCCGATCGAGACGGGTTACGATCCGCTCGGCTTGCCCGGGGGCTATGCCGATGCGTCCCATACCCGTGTCCACCTTGACATGTACGCGAAACGCGTGGGTGGCGCATTCGAGCACGGCGTCCGCGATCGCAGGAGAGGAAACCGTGACCTCGAGTTCATGTTTGGGCAATTCATGCAGGCGCTCGACAGGCGGTCCGGTAAGGACGAGAATACGCTCCTCGATGCCGCCTTCACGCAAGAGCAGGCCCTCGTCGGTTGTGGCCACGCCAAACCAGCGTACGCCATGCTGCGCCAGCGCGCGGGCGGTATGCAGGATGCCATGGCCATATGCATCTGATTTCACGACAGCCATCAGCGGGGCTTTCCCGGCGTATTTGCGGAGAATGGCTGTGTTGTGTTTTAGTCGATTCAGATGAACATGGGCCCTTGTCTGCGAATACAATACATCGGTTTCGCGGAGCCCGGGAACGGAAGCATTCTCTTTGATGAGAGGCCGGGGCAAGATCGGATAAGGGTAATGGTTTCGGATTCGGGACGACGCGCAATATAATCGCAATCTGACGCCGGGTACATATCATTGTCGCATTTTGGCGTTCGCATGGATAATTTACGGACTGCGGCGTCACGGAGTCATTTTCGCGTTATGCAACGGGACGTCCGGCGAACTCACACGATCCATCAGGATATCAACATCATGTGCAGATCCATTTCGATATGCTTGTTTGCGGCGCTGTTACCGGCGGCGGCGATAGCGCAGGAGGCTGAAACGCCCATGCTTACGCTGGAAGACATTCACTCTTCCGGAATGTTTGTTTCCGCATCGTTTCAAGGGGGAAAGTGGGCCGGGGAAGGGCCGGTTGTGACATTTGTCGAGCAGGAAGGGGAGGTAGCGCATCTTATCCGGTACGACCTTGAGACGGAGCAGCGCGAATCCCTCGTGGACGGCGAGACATTGTATGCTCCGGATGTAGAACGCACTGTCGGAATCGACGGGTATGCATACAGCCCGGACGGGTCCGCCATGCTGATATATACCGATTCGGAACAGGTATGGCGATACAATACGAAAGGCTATTATTACCTCTACGACCTGGCGGCGCAAGCCTTGACCCCCATTGCGCACCGCGAGGACGGATTTCAGATGTTCGCCAAGTTCAGCCCGGACGGACGCCGTGTGGCGTTTGTGCGAAACCGGGATCTGTTCGTCGTCGATCTGGCCGATATGTCGGAGCGCAGGCTTACCGACGATGGGTCTCCCGGCAGGATAATCAATGGCACATCCGATTGGGTGTACGAGGAGGAATTCGGATTACGGGACGGATGGGCATGGTCGCCTGACGGAGCCCGGATTGCTTATGTGCAACTCGACGAATCGGACACGCGGGAGTTCGCTATGGCGGATCTGCGCGCGCAGTATCCGGAAATTGAACGGTTTCGGTATCCGAAAGCCGGCGAGGCCAACAGCGAAATACGTGTCGGCGTGGTGGACGTGGCGTCGGGGGAGCGCCGGTTCTTTGATACGGGAACGTGGCGGACCGGGGAAGACGCCCCGGAGTATATCCCAAGCCTCGGCTGGACTCCCGAGGTGGATGGTATGTCTTACGTATGGTTCTTCCGTCTTAACCGGGATCAGAATCGGGTGGATGTGCTCTATGGTTCTCCGGAGGATATGTCCACCCGCCTCGCGCTTCGAGAGGAGAACGATACGTGGATCGATGTAGAGACAAGTTTCGGGGATCTGGCCGGGGGAACGATTACATACCTTGACGACGACCGGCACTTCGTATGGATGAGCGAGCGGGACGGGTACCGCCATCTGTATCTCTACGAAAACGATGGTACGTTCGTGCGGCAGTTGACCCATGGGGCCTGGAACGTGACGAGTTTTCACGGTATTGCTCTTGACCGGGACGCCATCTTTTTTACGGCCACGGCAGCTTCGCCGCTGGAGCGCCATCTATACCGCGTTTCGTTTGGAGACTCGGATGCGGCGCCGGTCCGGATTACGGAGCGTTCGGGCGCCCACAGTATTGATATGTCGCCCGACCTGCGGTACTACATCGACCGGTTCACAAACGTGCGAACGCCGCTTTCCGCAACGCTGCACAAGGCCGACGGTACGCTTGTCAAGGCGCTTGAGGACAATGCGGCCTTGCGGGAACGGCTTGCTGCGTACAATCTGCCGGAGCCTGAGTTTATCGAGGCGCCCGGGAGCGATGGAACCATGCTGAACGCCTGGATGCTCAAACCCACGGATTTCGATGCATCGCGGCAGTACCCGCTTTTGTTGTATGTATACGGCGGGCCCGGGTCGCAGACCGTGCGAAATGCATGGGGCGGCAGCCGGTATCTCTGGCATGCGTATCTTGTCGAGGAATACGACATGATTATCGCCAG
>JANQSQ010000667.1 GCA_028283985.1 Rhodothermales bacterium
AGAGCGCCGCTGTATAGTGTTAACAGGCCCCAGGGACGGGCAGCGCGGGATTCGTTCTCTCTGTTCGCTTATTGCCGCCGATCCTGACGCCGTACCGCCTGCAACTCCGGATTCCCGGCGTGGGCACTGTTGTCGCGATAGCGAATCCGCTATTTCACTTAACCAGCATCATCGTGCGGGTCAGGACTTTCGTTCCCGCCTGTAAACGGTAGGCATACGGCCCGTTGGGCAGGTCGTTTGCATCGAACCGCACAGTGTGGCGACCCGCAGGCTGCAACCCGTCGACGAGAACCGCCAACTCGTGACCAAGCAAATCGTACACGGCAAGGCGGACTTCGCCGGCTTGCGGCAACGCATAGATTATTGCCGTCTCCGGATTGAAGGGATTCGGATAATTGCCCATGAGCGCCACTTCGTCCGGCATTTCCTCATTCTCCGTGCTTACGGGCCGGGAACCCGCTGTCGCCGGCAGCCGGGCAATTGCTCTTGCAGCACTCCCTCCTCCATGTACGTTTTTTGCTCGCACCTCGAACGTGTATTCCGTTCCGTTCGTCAGGGCCGTAACCGTGTATCTGCGGGCGCTTCCCCCTCCGGGAATGTCCTGCCATGTTCCGGTATCGCCAACGCCAAAGGTTTCGCCGCTTTCCTTCAACCGATACGCATAGCCGGTGATCTCCGCGCCGCCGTTATAGAACGGCGCGTCCCATGTCAACGTCACTTCTGAATCGCCGGGAATGGTTCTCAAGTATTGCGGCGCCTCTGAAATGGCGCCGGTCGGCGGCGGATCTTGCGTTGGCGGCGGCGGATTTTGAGGCGGCGGTGGAGAGTGATCCGATCCCGCACCGACGGCGTAGCCATTGATCGCTATCCGTAACGAAGTACCGTAGCTGGTGTGCCATGCGCTATCGTACGGATACCAGAATTCGTACCCGTTAGCGATGCTCCATCCCGACATAGCCGGATTCTCGTCGCGAGAACCGGTGACATCCAGTTGGATACTACGGTGCGCTTGCTTATATAAACCCTCCAAATTATGCTTGATGGGATCAATGTGTGGGTATATGGCTTGCAGGGTTTCGGCATCCGGAATGGTTATTTCGCGCGGCGTGATCACCACGGCGTAGGTTTCGTTTGCAGCAAGAGCGGCGCCTGCCTCGGCTGTAAAAACCTGGATTCCCGGGGCAAAGGAGGAATCCGTATCGGAAGGCGGGGCCGTGAGCGAAGCATGCACCGCATCCGGGTAGCCATTCGAATCGATCGTATAGACGGCGGCGGAGAAAATGAAGGTGAATCCCCCCGGGTCCGTTTTGATTTCAACGCTGGTCAGTTCGTACGAGTCCGCATTGTCTCCGGTGGTGAATTTCTGAAATGTTTGGTGGTCGGTCAGTCGGGAATCATCCTCTCCCTGATCGAGATTGCCCACCAGTTTGGCGGCCGTCTGCGCCTCTACCGGCGTCGGTACGGCGAGCAGTAGAGCGATTGCAAGGAAGATTACCGCTGTTGCACGGGGAGAAACAGTGATTACGAGACAGGGATTACTGCGAGAAGAGTATCCTTTACGTTGCCTGCATACGTATTCGCCGGCCTGATTCATGCCTCTATGCAATAATGAATAAAAAGGCGGACTTCTTTTTAGGCCGGGGGCAATAAATCGTGAGCGGGGTTATAGTGCAATCATTTCGTTAATCTTCATATTAAATCAACATTTCCAATTCCTCTGAAAATGTCCGTATCCGGCGGGGGTTACTCCCTCTCCACCGTCATTCGCGACGCCTCATCCACCCGCACCGTGCACGGGCGCCCGTCGGCCGTTTCGGCGGGCATTTCCGCAACCCAGCCCTTGCGGCCGGAGGTCAGGCGAATGTTTTCTTCCATGGCGTCCGGCAGTTCCTCCGGGGATTTCGCCCAGCGTCCGTGTGTCTTGAAAAAGGCCCGCTGCGCATAGTACACGGCCATGAGCGCCTCGCGCGCCGGAAAGGTCGGGTCCGGCCGGAACGCGGTTTCTCCGGGCCGGGCCCGCGTGAACTGTACGAAGCCCCACCGCTCGGGACGGTGCATGTCCACCACGCCCTGCGGCGACCAGACCCAGTTGTCCTCCGGCGTGTCGGGTTTTTTGCGGTACGCCCCTGCGTGGATTTCGTGTTGCCACTGGACCCGGGAGAAGTTCATTCGCCACTGCGCGCCTTCTTTGGGCGGCGCGCCTCCCTGCGGAGCGTAGGGCGCCAGGCCGCGCCACGGGATGGCGATCTCCACAGACCAGTACGTATCCGTGTCGTGCGGGGCATTGAGCGTGCCCTCTACATATACCGCCGAGCGCAGCCCCGCAATGGGCGCCGGAGACACGGGAGGCCCTCCGTCCCGGTAGGGTTTTTCCAGCGCCAGTTGCCAGAGGGTGTTCAGCGCATTGACCTCCATTTCCCAGTACCGGTGGTGGTCGCCGTCCGGGTCGAGGAACACCTCGAAATCGTTGTCCTGGAAGATCACGCTGTTCGGCTCGGTGAGCGATCCCCACACATGCGTTTCTTCGAGGCGCGCAGCGATGTACAGGCACGCGTTGTCCCAGCGCATCGCCATGCGCGTTTCCTGCCGCGGCGCCGGTCTGCGGCCTCCCTCGATGTCCGTAAAGGGCTCGCTCCAGGGAGCCTCCTGCCAGAGCGTTTTGTTCAGCTTGCCGTCTATCCGCGGAGCATCCTCGACAAAATGACACACGTAGCAGCGGGGGACGATATCCGCCATATGCTCCCACGACGCGGCGTCGAGGTCTTTGGGCAGGTCCCATGCAGGTTCGGTCATAACGGGTTACGGATGCGTGGATGAGGCAGTGGGCATGGCGCGTTACACCTTCTCCGGATCGGGATGCACCCACGGGGCGCGGTAGGGCCGTGCCAGCAGGGCGTTGGCCTCCTCGTCGCCCGCGACCCGGCCTGCGGCGGCGTCCCATTCGAGGGTCCGGCCCAGGGCCATGGAAATGTTCGCGAGAATGCAGGAGGCTGCCGAGATATGGCCTTCCTCGATGTCCGCTACCGGACGGGACCGTTGTTCGATCGCATCCAGAAAGTCGACCATGTGTCCCCGGATCGCCGAAGCCACATGCCGTTCGAGGTCCTGCTCCGTGCGGTCCTCCGGGTAGCGGTCGTACTCGTACAGGGCCTCGCCGCGTCCCGGTTCTTCGTCCCCGCGCGGAATGAAGTCGTACGAATGTACGCTCATTTTTAGTGTGCCGTGTTCGCCGTACAGGGTGGCCCCCCAGGGATAGTCCGGATCGGCGGCGCGCCCCCAGGCTCTGTGCTGCCACAGGATCGGCAGTTCGTCGTACTCGAAGGTGGCCGTCTGGGTGTCCGGCGTGGTGGCGATGCTGTCGGTATCCACCAGAATCCCTCCGGTGGATGTGATCCGTTTCGGCCACCCGAGGTCGAGCATCCAGCGCACCGTGTCCAGCATGTGCACGCACATGTCGCCGATGATGCCGTTGCTGTATTCCATGAAATTGCGCCATCCGCGCGGGTGGACGATTTCGTTGAACGGTATTTTGGGCGCCGGGCCTGCCCACATTTCATAATCCAGTTCGTCCGGGGGCGTGATTGCCGGAGGATTCCGGCGCGTGCGCATGTGGTAATAGCAGTACGTTTCCGCAAGCCGGATCCTGCCAAGCCGCCCCGAGCGCACATACCGATCGCGGGCTTCTATGAGGTGGGGCGTGCTGCGCCGCTGCATGCCCACCTGGACCACGCGCCCGTACTTGCGGGCGGCGGCAACCATCGCCTGGCCTTCCACCACGTCCACGCCGACAGGCTTTTGCACCCACACGTCCAGCCCGGCGCGGCAGGCGTCGATCATGGGCAGCGCGTGCCAGTGATCCGGCGTGTCGATCAGCACGAGATCGAGATCGCCCGCCCGGATCATCTCCCGGTAGTCGGTGAACGCGCGCGGACGGTTGCCGGAAGCCTGCCGTCCGGCGACGATTTCCACCGCGCCGTCCAGCATGTTCCGGTCCACATCGCATAGCGACGTAACTTCCACGGGGGCCACCTGGATCAGCCGGAGCAGGTCCGTTTTGCCGTACCAGCCGCATCCGATGAGACCTGCGCGGGGGGCATTGCGGCGCCAGGAGGTCATGGCCATGCCGGGGAGTGCGGAGGCCGCGGTCAACATGGCGCCGGTTTTCAGAAATTGCCTGCGTTTCATGATCTTGCGGAAAGAGGGCGATGGATAGGCCGCACCGGATTTGCCGGCGCGGTGCGCGGGAAAGATAGGCCACCGGGTCGGGACTGCGCCACTTTCTTTCGCAGGATTCCCCGGGCAGCCTCCCGAAGGGCGCTTCACGTCCGAGATGCCCCGAATCCGTAGCGTTTTCGCTAATTTCAACGATGCAATTATAATATCTTTTACACACGAACATGAAGCGCTGAGCGAAGTGGTTTTGATCAGAGTATCCTAAATTTCGGAATGACTGTGACTTCACGCCGCATGGATATGCCAGGGACGGAAACATCGGAGGAGGCACCGAAAACGGGTCGCCTTGCCGCCATCTACATTTACCCCGTCAAATCGACGCGCCGGGTAGCGCTGGAAGCGTCGGCGGTCGAGCCGCAGGGCCTCCGTATGGACCGCCGGTGGATGGTTGCCGATCCGGACGGGAAATTCATGTCGCAGCGCACCGCGCCCAGGCTGTCGCTGATCCGCGCGGCGGTGTCTTCGAAAGGGCTGCAGGTGCAGGCGCCGGGGCAGGAGGATCTGGTCGTGGCCCAGCCGAACGGAGCAGTGCGCGCCTCCGTGGAAGTATGGGGCGATATCATTCCTGCCGCCGAGGCGGACGGCGGGGCGCACGAATGGTTCAGCCGGTTTCTCGGAACCGAATGCCGTCTTGTGTATCTGGACGATCCGGCCAGCCGGCCGGTCGAAACCGGGTACGGCAAGCCGGGGGACGTCGTGAGTTTTGCGGATTCTTTTCCGGCCTTGCTCATTTCCGAAGCTTCTCTGGAAGCGCTCAATGCGCGGCTGGACGAACCGGCTCCCATGCATCGTTTCCGGCCGAATCTGGTCGTGTCGGGGGTCGAGGCATTCGCGGAGGACGCCTGGGACCGCGTGCGCATAGGGGAGATGCATTTTCTTGTGGCCAAGCCGTGCGCCCGCTGCGTCGTGACGACGGTCGATCAGGAGACGGGAGTACCCGGCAAGGAACCGCTGCGGACTCTGGAGACGTTTCGCCGCGGCGAGGACGGGAAAGTGTACTTCGGCCAGAATCTTATTCCGCTGCACCCCGGCGCCGTCCGCCGGGGCGATATCGTACAGCCGACGTTGCGGAATTAATCACAGCATCCTTACCAGCCTGCCATGTTTATTCATTGCGTGTTTTTCCGGCTTCGGGACGATTTGACCGCCGAAGACCGCCAGGAATTCGATGAGGGGGTCCGGTCCCTGCTCGGAATCGAAACGGTCCGCCACGGGTTCGTCGGAGCGCCAGCCGATACCCATCGCCCGGTCGTGCTCCGAGACTATTCCTGCGGCCTCGTGGTTGCTTTCGACGACAAGGCGGGACATGATTTCTACCAGGACGACCCCGTGCATGACCGCTTCCGCAACGAATGCAGCCATCTCTGGGAAGACGTGAAGATATACGACGTGCAGGAATAGACTGAGGGAGGCGTAAGGGCGATATTCGCCTGCGTTGCACGGGATCGGGGCCCGGGCGCCGGAGTCCGTTGCGCCGCTTCTATGCGATCGAATTGCGCAGCATCGGGACGGGTTTGCCGGTCGGACGGAGCGAATATATATAATCGCCCGGTCTGTTAACAGGCCCTAACTTTGTCCCTGCATGGTGTGATCCAGCAGCCGGATGAGTTGTTCGCGCAGGCAGCGCCGGTCCACCACGAAATCCACGAAGCCGTGCTCCTGCAGGAATTCGGAACTCTGGAAGCCGTCCGGCAGGTCCGCCCCGATCGTTTCCCGGATCACCCGCGGCCCTGCAAAGCCGATCAGGGCGCCCGGCTCGGCAAGATTGAAATCCCCCAGCATGGCGAACGAAGCGGTAACGCCGCCAGTCGTCGGGTTGGTCATAAGGGAGATGAAGGGGAGGCCCGCCGCATCCAGCCTGCTGAGCAGGGCGCTCGTTTTCGCCATTTGCATGAGGCTGAGGGCGCCTTCCATCATGCGCGCTCCGCCGCTTTGCGAAATAATGAGCAGGGCTGCCTGGTTTTCTTCGGCCCGTTTGATGGCGCGCGCGACGATCTCGCCCACTACGGACCCCATCGATCCGCCGATGAACGCGAAATCCATGGCCGCCGTAGAGAGGAGGTGTCCGCCGACCTTGCCCAGCGCGGCGCGCGCCGCATCGTTCAACCCGGTTTTTTGCTTGGCGGCGTCAAGGCGGTCCGCGTACCGCTTGCGGTCGTTGAATTCGAGCGGGTCCGTCGAGTGCAGGTTTCCGTCGAACAGCTCGAATTCCCCGTCGTCGTAGATGAGGCGAAAATACCCGAGGCTGTCCATGAAAAAGTGATAGCCGGAGGCAGGCACGACCATGGCGTTGTCCTCGATCTCGCGCCGGTTGACGATCTCTCCGGATTTGGGGCATTTCGCCCACTGCCCATCGGGAATCTCGTTCTTTTCCGCCAGTTCGGTCAGAATACCCGCCTTCTGTCGCTTGAACCACGTCATAACGTCGTTTATCGGATGGCCAATTTCCGGAACGCTGTTTTTTGAGGGACTGCGGCCGCGAATTCCTTCAGATAATGCGGTTCGAAGGAAGCGATATCCTCGACTTCGCCCCGTTCCAGTTTTGCAGCGCCGAGGCGCGCCACCGCTACGGCGGGAGGGGCAATGCGCTCGTCGTCCGGGGCGAGCATCT